>JBEPVC010000066.1:0-9157 GCA_041691235.1 Chitinophagaceae bacterium | reverse complement strand
ATGCCTGCCCGTTATAAAGTGACGAATAAAACATTATTATATTACAAAATGTATAACGCTGATAGTTAATAGTGAATTTCAGGTTTTTTTCTACCTTACATTTAATAACATACATGCAAGCGTTGTATGTAACTGAGATGCGGTCTTCAATTAATTAACATGTTCTCTATAATACCTGGCAATATGAAACGATATTCCATTATTGTATGCCTGTTTGCCCTGGCAATAAATTCGGGTGTAGCACAAAGCAAAAAAGACAAACTGGATAAAATAATGAAGGCTTATCACCGCTATAACATGTTCGATGGAAGTGTTTTGGTTGCTGAGGAGGGCAAAATAATTTATAAAGCTGCGTTTGGATTGGCTAACAGGGAGTGGAACATTTCTAATACTACCGATACAAAATTCATGATTGGTTCCGTATCTAAGCCATTTACCGCTGTACTGATGCTTATCCAGGTGCAGAAAGGATTAATAAGTCTTGATAAAACAATTTCTGATTATCTTCCGGAATTTAATAATAAACCTGCGGCCAAAGTCACCATCCGGCAATTGCTGAGCCATACCTCGGGGATGCAGAATTATGATATTATAAAAGATTTTTTTCCAAAAATCAGCCGCCAGAATTTTACGCGGGAAGCGTATGTGAAATTATACATGGATTCTGCTTTGGCTTTTGAACCCGGTACAAGATATTCCTACAGTAGCTGGGGATATTTTACCCTTGGATGTATTATGGAAAGAGCTACCGGCAAAGCCTATGCGCAGTTAATGAAAGAAGACATTTTTGATAAGCTGAGTATGAGCAATTCGGGTTCTTACCTTCATACCCAAATAGTTAATAAAAGAGCGACAGGGTACGATTATAGTTTTGGAGGATACACCAGTTCGGATTTTCGTGATCAATCAAATACTATGGGAACCGGGGACTTATATTCAACCGTTGAAGATATTTTTAAATTTCACGTTGCACTTGGTAATAACACTTTATTAAACAAACAACTTACCGCTGAAATGTTTGCCCCCGGAATAAGGCCTGCCCAATATGGCTATGGCTGGTTCAATAAAATGTTTAAGTATACTTCAACAGATAGTGTGGCTTCAAATTTTCATTTAGGAATGACGGAAGGGTTTTTATCATTCGTAGTTCGCATTCCATCTACAAACAGTTTAATAGTCATTCTCTGCAATAGTTCTCCCACCGATTTTTTTGGAATAACAGGTGATTTGGCAAAAGTGTTATACAATAAGCCCGTTCATTTGAAACAACCCGTTCACAAGGCTATGGAGAGGCTGATAGCTGAGCAGGGTGTATTAAAAGCAATTGAGGCGTATAAGCGGATGAAAGCAGATTCTGCACATTATTATGTTGACTGGATCTCTATGAATTTTCTTGCTGAGCAATTACAAACATTAAAGAGATATGAAGATGCAAGAATTATTGGTGAAAATAATGCCGCCGAATTCCCTAACCGGGATTTGGTAATGGTAACAATGGGAAATATTTATTTGGCATTGAACCGCAAAGAAGATGCAATAACTTATTATAAAAAAGCGCTGGCTATTTATCCGGGTTATGAAGAAGCAAGAAACAGATTAAAAGAACTCCAACAAAATAAGTAACAGAAAATAAAATCTCCTCACTGGCGCAAATATGCAGCAAGGGTAAAGTAGCGTTCGCATATCTGTGCCATATAATAAAAACCTGGGTTGAAAAGAATGCGCTCATGCCTGCCCGTTATAAAGCGACGAAAAATATATTTATTGCAATACAAAATGTATAACGATAAATAGTTGATAAAAAAAAGCTCAACATTTATCTTTAGAGAATCGATAACTATAAATTTGGAGTTGCAGCATCTTAAATCATATATTTATATATTAGCGGCAAGCATATTGCGACACTGCAACCAAAGACCGATACGAAACTAACAATGCCAGAATTAACCTTTCCAACTGAATTACATAAACGAGCAACCTATGTTGTAATAGATTTATTTCTTGCACAGCAGAACATTGACACTATTTTATTAGTTAACTCACTTGCAAGAGGAAAAGCAACATCAGAAAGTGACATTGATATTGCTGTATTGGTTATGGAGAAAACAAATAATTCGGAAATTACACAGCTTGGCAATGTTTGGCAGGACTTCTTAAATTCAGACCCAACCCTAATCCAATATAAAAATTCAAACAGATTTGCTCAAATGCATTTGGACATTATTGACGGTGTTTTTAAACCTGCAATCTGGGAAGATGGCGGTGTTATTGACTTTTTTGAGGTTGAAATTGGAAATAGATTATTGTATTCTACACCCATGACAGGTGAAGGTGAGCACTTTAAAAATTTGAAATTAAATTGGTTACCTTACTATGGCACGATACTTCAAACCCAAAGGCTAAAATTAGCGAAAGAAGCTTGCCTTTATGATTTAGCCCATATTCCACTTTTCGTTAAAAGAGGACTATATTTTCAAGCGTTTGATAGATTGTATATAGCCTTTCAAAAATTTTTGCAAACGTTATTTATCAAACGTAAAACTTATCCAATTGCTTACAATAAATGGATAAAAGAGCAAGTGGTAGAAATTTTGAAATTGCCAGAACTATATAAAGAACTGACAAATATAATTTCAGTAAATCAAATTGAAAGTACTGAACTTAATGACAAAGCAATAACATTAAATAAACTTATAGACCAATATTGTTAACAACTTCACAATCGAATAGAAATGCCCCTTGATTGGCCCAAGGTTGGTAGCAAATTTTGTGAGCTGGCTATAATTGTGCCTCTACTAACCTTAAGCCTTTGCATGTGTTCCTAAAAAAGTTTTCATCAGTTTAAGCCCCCCGCTGCATATGTTGAGTGTTCGTCCGATGGTTCTGTAGCTTAGCATGCACCAATGAAATCCATCCCTTTTGGACAACCAGTATGAAGGTATGAGTTGAGGATAAGTCAAACTATTAATATCTTAGTGATAAAATATAACGCATCAGCGTAAACGCACAAAAAAATGGCATTTCATTTATGCATTGACAACAGGTGTTGGCTTATAAAAAGTAAGTCATGATGCATTACAAATTTTTGTATTATTGTAGAAAATAAAAAAAATCATGAAAAAATTCATTTCTCTTCTGTTCGTTGCTGGTTTTTGTTTGTCAACAACTATTAATGCACAGACATCCGTTTCACAAACAAAAACATTTATTAAAAACGCTGATGCATCTCCGTCTGTCAATGGAGCATGGGTATCCATGGACAAAAAAGAGTTCGCTATTATGAACGATGGATTTTTTTCGTCTATAGGAGCAGACTCAACAGGCGCATGGAAAGATACACATGCAGGAACCTATACAGTAGATAACTCCAATACGATTACCTACAAAATTTTGTATTCTTCCTTCCCTGATCATGTAGGTTCGCTTAACACCGCTGAATTTGAATTAAAGGGCGATGTTCTTACTATAAAATGGTTCAAAAAACTAGTAGATGCCAAAGGAGTCGATATTACTGCTCAAATGCCCAAGGATTTACAAACCCAATACGTGAGGGCACAGAAATAATTTCACCGCTGGCTTCTTTCCACCATTTATTTTCTTCGGAAAAAAAGCTGACATGTACGGTTATGATAAAGGCTGTCTTTTTTGAGACAGCCTTTTTTTATACAGGCAACCCTTCCCTTGCAAAGTTTTATTTAGCATGTAATTTTCATACACACCCTGAACAAAAGCAACAAATGCCTGGGAAAATATTAAGCTTTTGCAGCTGTTCCAAAAAAATTCCATCAGTCTAAACCCACCTAATACCCAGCCCCACAAAGCCATGCTGAATATATGCGCCAGTGCGGAGTTAACATTAGCGAAAAATTTGAGAGCGCACTAATTTTTACGCAGGTACTTTTCTTTCTTTTTCCCTCTCCCAAAAACGGTGTTGGGCAATTGATTTAATAAATTCCTTTGCAGATTTGTCAATGCTTACTCCTGCACTCTTATTTTTACTACCAGCATAAGATTTGTTTAACAAATTAACTCCCTCACCATTTACAGCAATTGCCTTGCAATGTTTATACGCCTCGTTTACAAAATGAATGGCATCTGGTTCAGCCATCAACGCCGTTGCACTTTTTACACCTGCCGGAATATACACTGCATCAAATAATACTGATGATGTATTAAGAAAGCTTTGGTCAACTTTTATTTCTTTTCCTTTTGCTCCTTTTATGGATCCCAATTTAGGGGCTACGATTTTTGTTTTTGCACCCTCGGCTTCAAGTGCATTCTTCATTGCTGCAAGAGAGTTTTCATCCACTCCGTTTGCTGCGAGAATTGCAATACATCTCGTTTTAATAGAATTTTTTATGGTGTTTGCCATACTCAAAGCACCTGATTGTTGAATGCTTTGTTTCACTTTTACCGGCTCATAATTTTTTTGAATTCCATCGGCGGGTACACTGTGGTTGATTGGATAAACAGATTTTTTGGGAACAGGCATTCCTAATCCATCGGCAACTTTTGCTGCTAAAGTTTTATCAACTTGCGTTAGTATTCCTAACATCCTTTCACGGATTTCAATGCGTTCTACTTTTCCTAATTCAAATGTGAGTGCATCTATGATATGATTTTTTTCGTGTTCTGCCTGGCTGTTAAAAAATAAAGTTGCCTGGCTAAAATGGTCAAAGAAACTGCGGCTGCGTTCACGGATTTTTTTGGCATCAATGCGTTCCTGGAAACTTGTAAAACCACCGTCAGCTGCTTTTGCCTGGAAAGGGCAGCCATTACCGATTGTGTTGGGCTGATAACTTGTTTTATCGCTGTTGATCGTTTGCCGCATGTGTCCGTCACGCTGATTATTAATTACGGGAACGATGGGGCGGTTAATTGGTATTTCGTGAAAGTTTGGACTGCCTAATCTTGATAATTGTGTGTCGGTATAGGAGAATAATCTTCCTTGCAATAACGGGTCGTTTGTAAAGTCAATGCCCGGTACTAAATGCCCGGGATGAAATGCAACTTGTTCTGTTTCGGCAAAGAAATTATCGGGGTTGCGGTTTAATGTCATTTTGCCAATGCGTTGAACAGGAACGATTTCTTCCGGGATTAATTTAGTGGGATCAAGCAAATCAAATTCAAATTTATGTTCGTCTTTTTCGGGCACGATTTGAACACCTAATTCCCATTCCGGAAATGCTCCACTATCAATAGCTTCCCATAAATCCCTGCGGTGAAAATCGGGATCTTTGCCCGAAATATTTTGTGCCTCATCCCATGCAACTGAATGAATTCCTAATAACGGTTTCCAATGAAATTTTACAAAATGTGAAACACCCTTTTCATTTATCAAACGGAATGTGTGAACGCCGAAACCTTCCATCATTCTCAAACTGCGTGGAATGGCACGGTCGCTCATTACCCACATTATCATGTGTGTACTTTCAGGCATGAGAGAAATAAAATCCCAAAAGGTATCGTGTGCCGAAGCAGCCTGCGGAATTTCGTTATGCGGTTCCGGCTTTACCGCATGAATTAAATCCGGAAATTTTATTGCATCCTGGATAAAGAATACGGGCATATTGTTACCTACCAAATCATAATTACCCTCTTCAGTATAAAACTTTACTGAAAACCCTCTTACATCCCGGGCTAAATCGGATGAGCCCCTGAAACCTGCAACGGTAGAGAAGCGAACAAACACCGGAGTTGGTTTTGATGTGTCGTTTAAAAATTTTGCTTTTGTGTATTGTGCAATGGGTTTATACAATTGAAAAACTCCATGGGCAGCCGAACCACGGGCATGAACAATTCTTTCAGGAATTCTTTCATGATCGAAGTGTGTAATTTTTTCACGTAAAATAAAATCTTCCAATAAGGTTGCACCGCGCTCACCTGCTTTCAGTGAGTTTTGGTTATCATTTATTAATAATCCTTGGTTTGTGGTTAACATTTCGCCCTCACCATTTTGAGTATTCAATTGCAAGTCGTTTGCTTTTTCGTTAACAACTTTTTTTTCAATTTTCTTTTTTGCCATAATTTAATTTTTAAACACTTTAATAGTATACATATTTTCTTCAGTTATTCGTCAGCGAATAGTTTCTAAGCCATTATACTGCATCAGATTTTGCCTGGAGAAGTTTTAATGATGTTGATTTTGTAACGTTTTGTATGTACCCGGTATTTTTGATATTTATTAAGGGTAATACTGTGCCAAAAAGTTTTGAGTATTAAAAAACACTTTCCCGGATAACCTTTGTGGAAATGGACATGTCTAACATATTTAAGCGTGCAATTAATTCCCCTCCTGAAGTAATTTTAAAAATCCCCGGTTGGCAAGTTTTAATAGCAAAGGTTTTGTGAGCCGGCTATACTTTTGTAATATAATAAAAGCTAAGTTCAAAAAAATGAGCACATGCCTGACCGTTATAAAATAACGAATAAAATATTTATTGGAATACCAAATGCATAACGCTGAATAGTTTGATAATGAATTTTCATTTTATTTTCTACCTTCCATGTAATAATATAAATACACGAGTTGACGTAATACTCAAAACACATTTCATGACGAAAAAATATTTTTTATTGGTTATTATTATGCTTGCTGGTTTAATTGGAGAGGGTCAGCGTTATTTTGAAGGGGAAATTAATTACAAATTCGACTTTAAGTCTGATAAAATTAAGGAGCCAGGTAAGTTATTAATCCCGGTTATCGGAGTTGGTTCAATATTGTACTTCAAAGAGGGCAACTACAGGCACGAATTTGAAGGTGGTACCATGGAGTTTGATATTTATAACCGTGAAGAGAATAAAATGTATCAGAAGAAAAGAAATAACGATACCATTTATTGGACAGACTGCAGTAAAGCAAACAATAATATTTTAGACTCTGTATTCTCCCCTAAAACGGATACAGTATTGGGAATTATTTGTGACAGGTTTGCGATTCAATATAAAGAAGCTTCAGAGGTACATTATTATAATTCTGATTCAATTTATATAAACCCGGAATGGTTCAAAAATTTCAAGTTAAACGATGAATATTTTATTGACCTGAGGGAAAAATCAATTTATTTGAAAAATGAATACTCACTTGGGTATTTTAAACTCATAGAAACTGCCACAAAAATCATTCGCCAAATAATTGACATTGAAAAATTCCGGATACCTAAAAATTCCATTTTAATTCAACAGGATTAGCACTACAACTCAAGTATTTACCTTGTGCTATATAATAAAAATATAGGTTGAAAGAATGCGTGCTTGCCTGCCTGTTATGAAGCGACAAATGAAATATTTCGGTATGAAGGTATGAATTGAGGATAAGTGAAACTATCAATATCTTAGTGATAATAAAATCTTTTTACAATCACAACATATCATCCGGCGGCTTCTTTCAGATTTGTAGCGTTTTAATAAGTTTAAGAAGACCAACATGGACAAAAACTATTCACGCTACCTGTATAACTTTGATGCATAAACGCAGATAGGCTATAGTAAATTTATGCATGCAATTTATCGAAGATTTGCAACTGTTTATCAAATGAAAAGGATTCAAAGGAGTTTGAACAAGATTTCTATTCCAAATGTCTTTTCAATGCAATGGGAGGTATTAAATGTTAGTGGTATATTTAATGTCATTTCAACAAAGCATATATGCTGCCACGAAGACTATTGATAACATTTCTTATGGTTTGTGTTCATGTTTTCGGGATTGCGCAAAAGCCAACAAAAGGCAGTTCTCCGGATAAGCCTTGGTCAGATGATATTACAGGGTGGCATCCCCGTGCACTTCATAATGATAGCCTTCATAAATGGAAGGAAGATATTGCAGCGGATTGGAAAGTTTTTGGTAAATGGGAATTTAAATCTAAGTACCCGTTTTTCAGCGAATCAAATGTAAAGGATGCTCGGGATTCCATAAAATTTTTCCCATGGGCACTTAGTATATTACCCAAAAAATATGCCATAGGGCGATGGGTAAATCATACAGTTGATTATACTGTTACCATGGCATTGACGGGCACTACCCCAGATAAAAATAAGATAAACGGTCGATTTTATTTTGAGGACAGTTTATTTGAAATATGGAATGAGGTAGGATTTTTCGACAGGGAGCAAGATTATAATTCACATCTATTGAAGGAGTCCATCCAAGGGTATATGTCTGGACAAGGAGGTGATTCTTCCAGTTTCAGTATTGTCCTTTATTTTGAAAATAAGGATAGTTCACTGAATCAAAATTCGTTTATCAATACAGGGAAGGGGCTCATCCGGCTAAAGCCTAATTTTGAAACCGATGGTAAAAAGATTGACTATAAAAGAAGCCAGTATAGGGGATTTGATTTTATTCAAAATGATAAGCTAATCGGGGGAGCAAATATCCGCAAGGATTTTCTGGGTGGGTTTGTTTACAAATACTGGCTTAGTCCCGAATTGGATAGCAACACGAGTCGGGCAGTTGCTTCAGCCATTTTTATTATCACAACTTATTTTTGAGGAATCTTTTAGCCCACCTCGGTGTTCCCAAAATCTTATATTATATATTTATGTGTTGGCTGCAACCCTCGGGCAATATCTCACCGTGTAGACAAAATATCAGGACAGAAATTGAAGGAAAAGAAAAATATAAGGGTAATTTCAAAGAACTTTTTTTTAAAAATATTCCACTATTAAAAATCTGCACTTAACAATATCAGTCATTTTTATAATCCCGATTGCATTGGCGTATGGAATAAATCCAAATGTAATTTTATTAAAGCTGTTTGACATTAAAGTGGAAACTATAAATTTGACAAGTATTCTTAGGGCGATGATGGGATTATACCTGGGAATATCTTCAATATGGATAATTGGCATATTCAAGCCTAAGTTTTGGGCTATGGCAACGTTAACTAATATTATTTTCATGGGAGGTCTTGCTTTAGGAAGGTTACTAAGTTTGGTATTAGACGGACTTCCATCAATATATTTTGTAATTGGACTAATAGTAGAGTTGACGCTTGCATTTTGGGGAGTAAGAAATTTAAAAAAATATTCAGCCGTCTCTAACAATCAAAAACCTATTACTTAAGATTAAAAACATGACTATTAGACCTGCTGACAAAAATGATTTAACTGTATTACTTGAATTTGAGCAGCAAATAATTAAGGCTGAACGTCCTTT
>JBEPVC010000065.1:0-9228 GCA_041691235.1 Chitinophagaceae bacterium | reverse complement strand
GTACAAAGAAGTAGTGGTGAAAAAGAATTTTTGAACAGCCCGGTTTCTGATGTGGCAGGTTTTCAAAAACAGATTCCAGGGTTTGAAACAGAAACTGGTGTTCATTTCTACGGTGTTAACGTAAGTATACCGAATGGTAATAATCCTGCTAAAAAATTTGATAGCCGAATTGAAGGCTCTTATACTACTTCTACCGTTATTACATGGCCGCAATATTTTGATATATTCAAATATAACTGGCTCATAGGAAATCAACAGGTTTTGAATGAACCATTTAAAGTAGTGCTTTCAGAAAAAAGAGCACATACATACTTTGGCGATATTCCGCTGAGCAGCATGATTGGAAAAACAGTAATCTATGATGATTCTTTAAGAGTTAGTGTAGCAGGTATTGTAAAAGACTGGACCGAAAATACTGATTTCGGATACACTGATTTTATTTCTATAAGTACAGCAACTCATAGTTTTTTAAAGAGTCAAATTGCAACCGATGATTGGACTAGCTTAAGCCCTCATCGCTCAATGGCTTTTGTGAAACTTGCAAAAGGTGTTACGGCTTCGCAAATAAATAACAGGTTCACATCTTTTATTAAAGAGCACGTAAAGTTGAATAATCCCGGTACTTCATTAAGCATGCAGCTTCAGCCTTTAACTGATATTCATTTTACAAAGGATTTTCACCGCGGGGATGATGGCGATGATTTCAGAAAGCCTTACCTGCCTACATTGTATGCATTAATGGGTGTTGCTTTATTTATATTAATTATTGCGGTAGTCAATTTTATTAATTTATCAACCGCACAATCTATTCAGCGTGCTAAAGAAATAGGCGTAAGAAAAGTGATGGGCAGCAGCAAGAAAAATATTATGTTCCAGTTTTTGACTGAAACTTTCGTGGTTACTGTATTTGCAGTTGTTCTTTCGGTGTTGCTTGTTAAGCCTGTCCTTAGTTCACTTAGCGATTATATACCAGCCGGAATTACATTCAATCTTTTCAATTCATCAACACTTATTTTTTTATTGATTGTTACTTTAATTACTTCCGTGATTGCAGGTTTCTATCCGGCTAAAGTATTATCTTCTTATTTACCTGTATTAAGCCTGAAAGGTGTTACATCTCAAAAAGGAACAGAGAATTTAAACTTGCGTAAAGCATTGATTGTTTTTCAATTTTCTATCTCCTTAATTTTTATTATTGGAGCAATAATTATCGGCAAGCAAATAAACTTTATGAGCAGAGCAGACAAAGGATTTAATACAGATGCTGTTATTACAATGAATTATTGGAACGACCATGAAGGAAAATTGAAAGTACTTGCTAATGATTTAAAACTAATTCCCGGAATTGATAAGGTTTTATTGCAGGGTAATGCACCTATGGGCTTTGCTCAAATGATTGACAATTTTAAATTTAAAGACAAGGAGGAAAAGGATCTCCAGGTTTTAGCAGAAATGGGTAATGAAGATTTCATTCCTTTTTACCAAATGAAATTAATTGCTGGTAGAAATATGTTGCATAGCGACACTCTGAATGAATTATTGGTTAATGAAACATTTGCAAAAACAATTGGTTTTTCAAATCCGCAGGATGCGGTGGGCAAGCTACTTTATAAGCAAGGAAACCAGGTTGAAAAATCTTACCCCATTGTAGGAGTGGTTGCTGATTTTCATTCAACTTCCTTTCATGAAACTATAAAGCCTGCAGTAATTGAGAACGTACCAGACAGAAAGTTTAGCATTGCGGTTAAACTGTCAACAAGTGAGAAAAATATAGTTGGTGTAAAAAAAGTTTTATCTCAAATAGAAAATAAATGGAAAAAAATATTTCCTCAAACACCTTTTGATCATAGTTTTTTAAATGATTCTATAACACAATTATATGGCCAGGAGAAAAAAACAGAATGGCTGATGAATGTTGCAATGGGTATTACAATTTTTATTTCATGCATGGGATTGTTTGGCGTTGGAATGTTCACTGCACAAAAAAGAACAAAAGAGATTGGTATACGCAAAGTGCTGGGAGCAAGCATTGCAAAAATTGCAGCAATGCTAAGTAAAGATTTTGTGATATTGATAATGATCGCTATTGTAATTGCATCGCCTGTTGCATATTATTTTTCAAATCAATGGCTACAGGATTTTGCGTATAGAACTAATATCAGCTGGTGGGTATTTATATTGGCTGGGGCTGCAGCAATATTTATAGGCTTACTAACGGTGAGTTTCCAGGCAATAAAAGCAGCAATAGCAAACCCTGTAAAGAGTTTGAGAGCGGAATAAAAGAAATGATGAATGAAAAGTAAAAAATTATAATTCATAACTCATAATTCATAATTGAAAACATGTTTAAAAATTATTTCAAAACTGCATTCAGAAACCTTGCAAGGAACAAAGTTTATTCCTTCATCAACATTGCAGGCTTAAGCATTGGACTGGCTTCTGCAATGCTAATCATGTTGTACGTAAAGGATGAAGTGAGCTTTGACAGGTTTCACAAAAATGTAAACAACATTTACCGTATTGCGAGAAAATCAAACCGCAACAATGAAAATGGCACCACAGGTTTTTTACAGGGACCGAGGTTTACACAAAATATTCCTGGCTTTAAGTCTTTTGTCCGTGTGAAGGGTGGTTCTAAAGATATAAAAAAGGGAACTGAAGTGCAGGAGCAGGATGGCATGTTGTCAGTTGACTCAAATTTCTTTTCTGTACTTACATTTCCTTTATTATCCGGAGACCCTGCAACCTGTTTAACAGAGCCAAATTCAATTGTATTGAGTGAAGATGCAGCAAAAAAATATTTTGCTACTATTGATGCTGTTGGCAAAATAATGCTAATAAAAGAAGATTCCACTTTTGTTCCTCATAAAGTAACGGCTGTTGCTAAACGTTGCCCGCAAAATTCTTCCATACAATTTGAAGCCCTGCTGCCTTTCAAAGTAGCTGAGGTTGATGCAAAGGATACGCACAACTGGTTTAATTCTTTCCTGAACACCTTTGTTGTGCTGGATGATAATGTAAACCTGCAAACAATGGAAAAGAACATGCAAAGTTTTTATGTTGCAGATGCGAAACAAACTTTTTTTGAAATGCTGAAAAATGATGGAGGGGATCCTGATGTTCTTGGTATGGGTACCTATTTTTTGCAACCATATCTTGACATGCATTTGAACACACAAATGCCCGCAAGCAATGGTTTAACTAATGCAGGCAATCCAATGTATTCCTATTTACTTTCGGGCATTGCATTGTTTGTGTTGCTGATTGCCTGCATCAATTTTGTGAACCTCACTATTGCACGGTCCGTTAAGCGTGCAAAAGAAATCGGCATTCGCAAAGTGATGGGCAGCGATAGAAAACAATTACTATTTCAGTTTCTCGGCGAATCATTTTTTCTCTGCACCGTTGCTTTTGTAGTAGCTATTGCATTAGTGCAATTGTTATTGCGGTTGTTTAATGAGCTTGCCAATAAAGCATTGGCAATTTCTTATTTGTTAGATGCAAAATTAATTGCAGCTTATATTGCTTTATATGTTATCACAGGCTTGCTTGCAGGCTTTTATCCTGCATTGGTCTTATCGGGTTACAATCCTGTACAAGCTTTGTATAGCCGTTTTCAAATTGCAGGCAAAAATTACCTGCAAAAATCATTGGTGGTATTGCAGTTTACACTGGCATCATTTTTAATTATTGCCACCTATACCATTTATGCACAGTTTAATTTATTAACTAAAACCAATTTGGGATATAATGATACAAATCTTATAAAAGTAAATAAATATGCCCTTCACCCTATTGACGCTGCTATTTTTGAAAACGAGCTTTTGAAGAATACAAATATTGTTGGTGTTGGCGTTAAAAATGCTCGCCCGCAAGATGAAGAAGGCCTCTATGGAACAACAGGAAAGAATGCTGCTGGTTCGGATATAAATTTTCAACCCGAAACAATTGATGAAAACTATTTTCCTGTATTGAAAATTCCATTGGTAGCAGGAAGAAATTTTTCAACCGTTTATCCTGCCGATTCTGCTCGGTCTGCTATTGTGAATGAAAGTTTTGTAAAAGCTGCGAAGTGGAAAAATCCGATTGGCGAGATAGTAAATACAAATAACTCCACATATCAAGTAATTGGTGTGGTAAAAGATTATCACTTTGCATCACTAACAAAAAAAATTACACCGCAATTATTTTCCATGAATGGCTCGTATGGAACTTATTATATCAAGATAAAACCGAACACTGCTGCTGCAAGTTTAAAATGGATACAAAACACCTATCACCGGTTTTACCCCATGAGCCCTTATGCTTATGTGGATAAAAATGATGAAAACAAGATGCAATATGCTGAGGTTGAAAAATGGAAACAGATTATTTTATTCGGCGCCATAATAACGATATTCATTTCCTGCATTGGTTTATTTGGATTATCGGTTTTAGCAGCAGAAAAAAGAACTAAAGAAATCGGCATACGCAAAGTGCTTGGTGCATCGGTGCAACAAATTGTTACAACACTTTCAACTGATTTTATAAAGCTGGTAATAATAGCATTGATAATTGCATCACCATTAGTATATATAGCTGCAAATAAATGGTTGCAAAATTATCCTTATCGCATTTCCATAAACCCGTGGATGTTTATAGGAGCTTCATTGCTGGTTATTTTTATTGCGTTGTTTACAGTAAGCTTCCAATCAATTAAAGCAGCAATAGCAAACCCTATAAAGAGTTTGAGAGCGGAGTGAATAAATTATGAATTTATGGATGTAAAATATTTCGTTTATGCTGAGAACTCACTTTAAAATATCCTCTCGTCATCTTTGGCAAAGCAGACTTTATTCAATAATAAATATTGTTGGGCTTGCGACTGGTATTACCTGCATGTTGCTTGCAGTATTATACTGGAATGATGAACATAGCTTTGATAGTTTTCACGAAAACAATCCCAACCTATATCGTATTACCACTACGCTGATTGAAAATAAAAATGATCAGGTACAAACACTTGGCGGTACGGGTCAGGTACAGGGTTCGGCATTTAAAGATGCTGTACCTGAAGTAAAAAACTATGTGCGTATCCTTGGTGGCGATATTTATAGTGATGTTACTGCAAACAATAAAACAATTCATCTTCAGCCATTATTTGTAGATGAAAATTTCTTTGATGTCTTTAGTTTTCACCTGCTTCGTGGTAACCCAAAAACAGTTTTAAGTGATGTGAGTTCTGTAGTGATTACAGAAAACATTGCGAAAAAGTTTTTCAATAGTATTGATGTAGTTGGTAAACTAATACAACTTGATGCAGACCCTTCTTATCAAAAATTGGGAAAACCACTTGTTATTTCTGGTGTTGTAAAAGATCCACCTGCTAATTCTTCTATTCAGTTCGATGCTTTGTTTACATTTCAGTTTATGCGTCTTTCTTTTGAAGATGACAACTGGCTTAATGCTTACCTCGGAACATTTGTACTGTTAAATCCTGGTAGTAATATAAATGCAGTTGTTCAAAAATTTAATACCGTTTATGCTTTACATGCAAAAGAACAACTGGCGGAAAATCTTAAAACCTATGGTTATGATCCACAAATAACCTATGGCCTGCAACCATTGACAGACATGCATCTTAATCCGCATCAACGTACAAACGGTAATGCAGAAGGCGGCATAATAAATGGAAGCAACCCTGTTTACTCCTACATGTTCATGGGTATCGCTTTATTTATTTTATTAATGGCTGCTATTAATTTTATCAATATCAGTATCGCCAATTCTTTGAAGCGTGCTAAAGAAGTTGGTGTTAGAAAAATTGCAGGCAGCAGCAAGCGGCAAATCATTTTTCAGTTTTTGAATGAGTCGGCTATTTTATGTTTCATTGCATTCCTGCTTTCAATCTTCTTAATGAATAGTGCATTACCGCTATTCAACAGTTTAACAGGCAAGCAGATACTTTTATCAGAAGTTTTCGATGCAAGGCTCCTCTTTTACTTTATATTATTGCTTGCAATAATTATTTTGTTAACTGGTTTTTATCCTGCATTTGTTTTAGCCAATTTCAAACCATCAGAAGTTCTTTATAACAAACAAAAATTATTGGGGCGCAATTTGTTTGGGCGCAGCCTTGTTATCTTTCAGTTTTCATTAGCTGTGTTTTTATTGATCGCAACGATTGTTTATTATAACCAGATGAATTATATCCGAACCAAAGATCTTGGGTATAATCCAAACCAGGTAATTCGTTCAGCAGTAAGTGGCGACAGGAATTATAAATCTGTGATTGCTTATTTAAAAAATGAATTTGCAAAAGAGCCTTCTATTAAAACTGTTTCATTTGGAAATGAAGGTTATAGCGCAGACTTTCAGGCCAATGAGCATAATTTAAAAGCACAGTACAAAAATATTGATGAAAACTTTATTCCTGCATTGGAGATTCCTTTAAAAGCAGGCCGCAATTTCTCTACAGCATTTTCAAATGATACAAAAAACGGAGCTATTGTAAATGAAGCTTTCGTGAAAGCCGTGGATATTCAAAATCCTATCGGGACAACAATAAAGATCAACGGTTACGACAGTGCAACAAAAGTAGTTATAGGTGTGGTAAAGGATTTTCATTTTGGTTCATTGCGCGAACCAATTGCGCCAATGGTTATGTATATGAATGAAGTATCAGATGGTGATATGTGGATCAGGTTTGATAAAGCAAAACAAAAAGATGCCTTAGCTGTTGTTGAAAAAATATATAAAGCCGCAATGCCTTCAGCGGTGTTTCAATATAATTTTCTTGATGAATTGAATGCAAAGCAATACGTGCAGGAGCAGCGCTGGCAGAAAGTTGTAAACATTGCAGCAATACTTTCTTTTATCATCTGTTGTTTAGGTTTATTTGGCCTGGCGCATCTTGCCACGCACCAGCGGGTAAAAGAAATTGGTATCAGGAAAGTGTTAGGCGCTTCGGTTGCACAGATCGTGACATTGTTATCCGGAGATTTTTTAAAATTGGTAATTGTTGCATTTGTAATTGCTGCACCACTATCATGGTTTGTAATGAACAAATGGCTGCAGAATTTTGCATACCGCATTGGTATTGGGCCTGGCGTTTTTGTATGGGCTGCTGCTATTGCTATCATCATAGCATTAGCTGCCGTAATTTATCAATCAATTAAAGCAGCAGTTGCAAACCCGGTTAAGAGTTTGAGAACTGAATAAATCAAATCAAAAATTAAAAATTTGATGAGTTGTTTTGACTTTTTCCTTTTGAATTAAACGTATACAACTTAAAACTTTTTTTATGTTTAAAAATTATTTCAAAATCGCATGGCGAAATATATTGCGAAACAAAGTAAACAGCTTCATAAATATCGCAGGGTTGGCTATTGGTATTTGCTGTGTAATATTAATTACATTATATGTGCAGGATGAGCGCAAGTATGATCGCTTCTTTTCAAACGCTGATCACATTTGCCAGGTAGATATGGATGTTGCTATGGGCGGACAGGCTGGGTATGTCGCCAACACTCCCCCTACAGTTGGGCCTGCATTACAACAGTCATTTCCAGAAATAAAAGCTTATACAAGGTTTTATGTAATGGGTAATGAAATAATAAGCAGCGGAACTAATAGCGTTGAACAAAAACATTTTACAGAAAAAAATTTTTTAGCCGTTGATTCAAATTTTTTGCAGGTGTTTGATTATGCAATTAAAGAAGGAAATGCCGCAACATGTTTGCAACAACCTCATTCAATTGTGATAACAGAAACAACTGCAAAAAAATATTTTGGTAACACAGACGCTCTTGGAAGAAATTTGGTGCTTGATGAATATAAAGAACCTTTTGAAGTCACGGCAGTTTTAAAAGATCTTCCATCGCAGGCTTCTATACAATTTGATTTATTAATCCCAACTTCTGCCTGTCCGCCCGTTCAACATTTTAGCTGGAGTTGGGTTTGGCTTCAGATGAATACGTACGTTTTGCTTGATAAAAATTTTCCTATAACTGCACTTAATATAAAAAAGCTGGAAAGTAAATTTCCTGCAATGGTCAGAACACAGGCTGCTACTGCTTTTAAACGTATCGGCCAGCCCTTTGATGAATTTATAAAAAAAGGCGGAAAGTGGGATGTTCATTTACAACCCTTAAAGGATGTTCATTTATATTCCGGCGATATCAGCTCGCCGTTTCTTTCAACATTGAGCGATATAAAATATGTTTATATATTTTCTGCGATTGCATTATTCATTATACTGCTTGCTTGTGTAAACTTTATGAATCTTTCCACTGCGCAATCTTCAATAAGAGCGAAGGAAGTCGGTATAAGAAAAGTTCTTGGCTCAATGAAAGGTCAGCTGATAAAACAATTTATTACTGAAGCAATGTTGTATAGTTTTATTTCTTTGGCTCTTGCTTTATTTCTTGTTGCGTTGTTGTTACCGTTATTTAATTCTGTTGCAGGGAAAACTTTAGATTTCGGTTCTATTTTTACAAGTGGCATTTGGTTGTTCATCTTATTGCTAACAATCATTACCGGTTTTTTGGCCGGAAGTTATCCTGCATTTTATTTGACATCATTCAACCCGATAGCTGTTTTAAAAGGAGGTGTTTTCAAAAAAAGTATTTCAAATATTTTTATAAGGAATGGCCTGGTTGTATTTCAATTTACTGTTTCAGTTGCGCTTATTATTTGCACTGTTATTGTATTTCAGCAATTGCAGTTTACACAAAATAAAGATCTTGGCTTAAAGAAAGATAATGTTATTATTATTCCTAATGGTGCCAAAATGGAAAGTCATGATGAAGAAACTTTCAGGCAGGAAGCCATGAAAATACCAGGCGTTACTCACGCAAGCGTCTCCTCTAGTGTGCCCACACAAGGGTCTTTTGGAGATTCGTATGTTCCGGATATAACAAATGTAAAAGAACCATTGGTAAAAGATATTCTGATTTCTTCTTTTATGGCAGACGAAGAATTTATTCCTGCATTGCAAATTCATTTATTAAAAGGAAGAAATTTTTCTAAAGATTTTAATGATTCAACTTCGGTAATAGTAAATGAAACCACTGTAAAACAAATCGGGTGGAAAGAAGCCCTGGGTAAATACATTACCTATCCCGGCAACGGGGATCAACATTTTAAAGTAATTGGTGTTGTGAAAGATTTTAATGTTGCTTCATTGCGGCTCGGCGATACAATTGTTCCGTTTGCATTGTTTCATTCATCTTCCAAAACTTACCAGGT
>JBEPVC010000064.1:0-9387 GCA_041691235.1 Chitinophagaceae bacterium | reverse complement strand
ATATTTTTTTATTTTATTTTGTTTATGATAGAGATACCTTGTTTATATAATTGTATGTGTTTCGTACTTATGGCTCTCGATTTTATTTTTACCAACGGATTGAAATCCGTTGGTACAATATGTGCCGATGCTACGCATCTTCCCCATCTCTGTTTCTAATTCATGTGGTAACTAATTTTTTTTCTTAAATAAATTCATTAAAAAATAAATCACCGAAAGCAAGAGTATGAATATGCAGCTACCCGTTATTTCCTGTTTGAATAAATTTTGTAAAGAAAATAACAGGAGCGATGAACCTTGCTGTTTTATTCACTTACAGGCATCTCCATATAAAAAGCTTCCAGCCATTTACCTCCCTGTTTAATGTAAGTGGCAGATGACCTCACCTTAGTTGCCAGCTTACTGTTGCCGCAAACGCCATCTTGCGTGGCTATATAAGTTAAAACAACTGTTTCTTTATTTAACACAGCAAACGTAAAATCAGCAATAGAAACAGTTTTTACTTTACAATCCGTTGCGGCCGATTTTACCACTTGTGCTTTATTGCTGATACCATCTGAACTGACAGATAAAAAATTATCAGTTGTATTTATTTTAAACCATTCGGCATTGTTGTTTTTCCAGGCTTGCCATCCTGATTTTTCCAATGCAATAATCTGCTCTTTTAGTTTCTCAGATTTTGATGCTTTTGTCTGGCCAAAGGAATTTGAAAAGAATGCAGGAGCAATAATTAATAAAATCAGAATTGTAGTTTTCATTTTAAATTGATTTTGATTCATGCTTTCAAAAGTTGATAATCATTTTCTGGTGCGTTGGTTTCTTTTTTAAGATTCAATTTTATTCTGCAGCGCCATATTTGAGTTGCCTGTTGTATTCCTTCTCATCAAAACTTCCATTTGATTCAGTAATCAATCCATTGCTGTCAAACTGTAATATTTCAACACCGCTGATATGTACTTTTTTTCCTGTGCCACCCGGCCCGGTGTTTGTTCCTGTCAATGTCCAATGAAATTCTACGCCTTTTGAAGTTGTTGGCAAACTATCACAAGTAACAAGCATATCCGGAAAAGCATCCATAAAGCCCTGTGCTACTTTTGCAATGGCATCATGGCCAACAGCAGGCGTACCGTTATTTACAATTTGAGAACCGCTTGCCGAAAAGAATTTTGCATGAGCTTTGGCATCCTGGCCCGACCAAGCTGCTGCATATTTTTTTCCAAAGTCCTGTGGTAAATTCTGTTCCATTGTATTTTTATTTTTTACTTCATTATTCATGGAATCTGTTTTAGGTTCTTCTGATGGATTATTACAGTTTGTGAATAGAAAGGCGCTTACAAGAAATATTGCAATGCTTTTGATGTGATAACTTGGTTTCATATTTTTTTTGTTTGATGAATTTTTCTACCGTGAACTTATGTCCTCACAAATCATTTTATGTTAGACACCAGCAAATGACATTTTAAATACTCTTGTATTATCCATATAAGTTGTTATTATTTCAAAGCCAATTTCTCATAGAAAGCTGTACGTAAAGGTGCACAATGATTTAATATTGAAGTTACATAAAATGATGAAGAGTATAGAGCCGGGGGAGAATGATAAATATTAAGCCATCAATATCAGGTTTTAGTATTTGCCAGGAAACAAGCAGACGCTGCCCGGTAAAAAATACATACACTAACGGTATGGGCTAGTTGAAATGTAACCTGGGAGGATACCAACGGTAAAGAGCAGCAGCATTTCGATTGTGCCTGGCTATATTTTTTTCTGTATTTGCCAATAATGTCCGAACGGGTCTTTAATTATTCCCTGCCTGTAACCGTATTCGTAATCCTGCGCCGGGCTTATTTCAATTGCTCCTGCTTTAAGTGCCTTGTTTATCACTTCGTCTACATCTGCAACAAACAAGCCGATACGGATTGTAGTGCCGTTGTGTTTACCTGGAGAAAAGAAATCTTTGTTTGCTGTTATTTCGTGTATATGAAATATAGTTCCTTCAATAGAAAGTTCTGCAACATGAAGGCTTCCGTCGTCGTTAGAGAAACGCATTACTTCTTTTGCATCGAAAGCATTTTCGTAAAATGAAATGTCTGTAACTCCGTTATTGACGAAAAGTTCAGGAGCGAAAAGTGGTTTAGCATCTTTTGTTGTCATAATTATATTTTTTTATTTATCGTTTTATCACCGCAGATGTCTGGTGTTTCAAACCATCAGCCCTGCTTATTCAATATCATATTCCTTTTTTAAAAAATTAATTAGTGTTTTACCATTGTTCAGTTGTTTTTTTAAACATGAAATATAAATGTCTTCTGTACCAGCTAATATAGCAGCATCACTATGCAAATAATTTAATTTCTCCTTATTGCCGTTAATGAAAACATCTCCTATGTCTTTAAATTCAAAGTCCATTCTGCTATTAATAGCAGTATATTTAAAAGAAGTTGTATCTCTTAAAAAAGATAAGTCAACCACTTGCCTAAATGAAGTGAATACTTCTGTAGAAATATGACTATAATCTGCTTCCTGATCAACTGTTGTCTTATTTAATAAATCGTATTTAAGGATGCTGTCAATAATACTTTGCTTATGAACTAAGTGGAACATGCCAGAAGATTTTAACTGTTGTAATGCACCATCATTAGTTTTAAAAAAAAGGTCTGTACCCATTCCTTCAAGACCTTCAATTATTAAATCTTTTTTATTTTGTAAAATACTTAAATCAGCGTTTTTCAATTTATTGAAGTTGTCCAGATGAACTATGTTCTGTCCGGTTTGATTAATAATATTTTCTAATTGAAAGGTGTCGCTTGCAAGGCATTGTACCAAACTTTCAATAATATGCCTTTCTTGTTCCCGCTCTGCCCGGTGTTCTCTAAAATTTTCTGCAAAAAAGCCAAGCGTTACTGCAAGAAATATCATCAAAAATTCAAGAAAATATTCTTTCCATTTTTTAGGCTTATTATGAAGGTCGGGATGATGATGTACTTCCATATTTTCAGTTTCTTGATTTTGGTTAATGTTGTCAATGTCTTTGGTAGGAATAGTTTCGTTTGAAGAATTTTCTGTTTGAATGTTGGTCGGATTATCTAAATGCTCTTCGTCAGTATTGTCTGGCATGTATATATTTTACAAGTTGATTAAACTTAAAGCTCTATGCTGGTTTAGTCAATCAATGCTGGTCGCTGAGTAATTTCATGATAGCAAATTCTATCTACTGCAAAGTAATGGAAGACCATGCTTCTTCTGGTCTTTGCCTTGTTCAAATGTGGCTCGCCACCGTGAAAAAGATTAGCATGCCAGATTAATACATCGCCCTTCTTTGCGGTAAAGACACTTTTTTTATTTGAATGTTGCAATAGCTTCTCTTCTATCATTTTTTCATACTGCGAATAATCTTTATCCCCTGTTAAAAAAAAATTGCCCTGGTTGTTGTAATCTTCATTTAAATAATAAGGCAATTTGTGGCTGCCAATATAATAATGTAAAGGTCCGTTGTCAGGTTCTATATCCTCCAGTGCAATCCATACACCTAACAGACCTCCTAAAGGAAACGTCGTCATATGAATACTGTCCGAGTGAGTGTGCTGTTCGCTTCCTGTTTTGAAATTGATACTTTGAAATAATTTCACATCTTCATCCATTATTGATGACAGCAGTTCTAAAAGGTCTTTGCTCTCACCAATATTTCTCAAAAGGTTCGACTTGCGGATAGCAAACATTATTTTGTTTCCATTAGTAAAGTTCACTTTTTTCTGTTCCAATAATGTATCAATTTCCTTATTGATTGCATCAACAGTGCTTGCATCTAAATATTGTTTCAAAACAGCATATCCTTCACTTTCAAAATGCAGAAGATTTTGTTGAGATTGCGTATCTAACTTTGAAAAAAGTCTTGTGTCACTAATATTAGGAATACGGTCATTTCTTTTCAGCAGATTTTTGTCAATATTTTTAAAATCTTTACTTGAAATTGGTGAAAAATAATATTTCTTAAATCCAATTGTTTTATACAATCTTACATTGTGCAGTAATCTTTTCTTATTGAAGAGGTTGTAAAGCAGGTACATTAGTTTTAGTCTTCTAATCATGTTATTATGATGTTTGTTTCATCGTGCCGGCGGTTTCAAATTTGTGCTAACTTATAAATATACGAAGGTTTTAAATCCTACATTTTACCCAACAATTTTTTTATTCTCTTCTTAATCAATTCATCTCATTGTATTTTATAAATAGGTGAATGCTAAAGAAGTTTTCTTCGACAGGTTATCTTAATTATAGTATGGCTTACTTGTTTTATTTCAAATCTCTATGCTGGTGGTCCCAAAGGGATGGCCTTGCCATTGGTGATTGCTAAGCTCAAAACCATCAGCCCCGCTTCCCTGCGCGAACACTAAACCACGGCAGCGTGTGGCTTTAAGCTTATGGAAGATTTATTGAGAAACACTGCAGCGGCACAAAACCATATCCTATGTTACCTGCTGGCCTTTCGACAGCGCAGATTCTTTTCATGAATTTAATCATCATACTCTCCTTGCCATGCGTATTTTCCGAAAAGCAACAAACCACCTGAAATGATGGGTGTAATAATGGCCAGCATGATGATACCGAAAATTAAATCATCTTGTTTGCCGGAATATATTTTCGGTAACCCTAGTTCCAAAATGCCTAAATAAGCTGCCGCTAAACCTAACAACATCCAGACAACACCTAAACCGCGTTTTATTGCATTTTTATATTTTGGTGAAGTTTTTACTCCAGCTTGTTCAGCATAGTTTTCCTTTAGATAAAACAGCCCGATGATTAAACTGATTGTCATTAGCACAATATGATAAGTCAATCCCGCTAAATAATATTTTGCATCGTGGGCTTCGGTTGCTTTATTCACCAAATAAGTGCCAATCACTAAAGTCATGCCGCCAAGTATACCAAAGCCAATATGATATGGAAAAGAAAGCGAAGTGTAACGGATCTTCAATGGAAACATTTCAACCAAATATGCGGCAAGCGGGCCATAAGAAATACCCGCAATCACTATAAGCAAACAAACAAGAAAAATTAATTTCCACTTATCTGTATTGTTGATGAAAACTGTTTTTATCAATTCGTTTTTTGATGGATTACCTTGAACTTGGGTTTGCGTTTCAACTTCCTGGTAAATGGTTTTATCGATATAAAGATGTCGTGTTGTGGTAACAGCAAGTAATCCTTCTTGTTTCTTTTCGATTGAAATTCGAGATAGGTCTTCTGTTTTATTTTTCAGGTTTACCGTTTGATACATTTGTTCGTAAATGGGGCGGAAAAATATTATCGCAAGAAATAAACTGAGTAAGAGTAAGGGCTTGCGACCTATCTTATCGGAAAGCAAGCCAAAAATAATGCATGTAGGTAATGTTATTAGCAACACAATCATAAAGATTGTATTGACCTGGCTATAATCTAAGAAAAGAGTTTTCAGTAAAAAGGTTTGGATAAAGAAAAAAATTGGTCCATTCACCACACCTACTCCCATCGTTACACCAAATAACGCCAATAAGACAACCTTTAAATTTGCTTTATTACCAAATGATTCTTTTAACGGATTTACCGATGTTTTTCCTTCGGCTTTTGCATGTGCGAAAAGGGGCGACTCCGCCATATTTTTTCTGATGTAGACTGATATGCCCACCATAAAAATGGAAACTAAAAACGGAAGTCGCCAGCCCCAATCTTCCCAATCATTTGGACTCAATATATTTTTGAAGGATTGAATAACCAGAAATGAAATTAAAAAGGCAATAACCGCAGTTAATTGAATCCATGATGTCCAAAAACCACGTTGGTTTTTCGGTGCATGTTCAGCCACAAAAGTGGCGGCACCTCCATATTCACCGCCTATGGCTAAACCCTGCAACAGCCTTAAAATAAGAACGATTACAGGTGCCAAAAAGCCGATAGTTTTGTAACCGGGTGTGAGTCCGATTGCAAAAGTAGAACCACCCATCAGCAGCAGAGTCAGCATAAACGTGTATTTGCGTCCGATTAAATCACCCAAACGTCCGAAGAATAATGCTCCGAAAGGACGCACCAAAAAGCCAGCTGCATAAGTAGCTAAAGTGGCGAGAAAAGCAGCAACTGCATCTCCCTGCGGAAAAAACTTTGTGGCAATAATGGTAGCAAGACTTCCAAAAATGTAGAAATCATACCATTCTATAATTGTTCCAACAGACGAAGCAGTAATAATGGGGACTAATAATCTATTAGAAGAGCTCATATTGTTTTTGAACTAAAATGGGTTTCGAAATAAATTGATTTTTAGTTTGTGTGAAGTCATGTTAGGCTTGTAGGTAACTTATAAATATACAAAGCTTTTAAATCTACATTTTACCCAACAATTTTTTTATTCTCTTCTTAATCAATTTAAAAAAACAAAAAACGAAAGTTACTTCTGCTTTTAAAACTTTTGCAAATACAATTACCCTACTCTCAGGTTTATAAGAGAAATAAATTAATCTTTTTCAGGGAACACCAAACCATAGCGGTGTGTGGCTTTAAGTTTATGTAAGATTTATTTAGAAACACCTGCAGCGGCATAAAATAAAAAACTCCAGGGCTGTTACGCCAAGGAGTAATTATTAATAACTCAAAAATATGATAATTCACATAGGGGGCGGCGGATTATTCCAACTTGCACCTTGTCCTTTTATTCCTTAATCATTTTTGATGTTACAAATTAACGACAGATAAATTTTAAAAACATCAATAGCTATGTTAATATGAAGTTGAAATTCAACCGGATTTTTTTTCCTTTTTTAAACTGCCTGTTTATATTTTTGAAATTCCCGGGTCTTTACTATAACCCAGGATTGTTAATATTAAATACCTCGGTTTTGTGTGTTTTTTCTGATCTTATTTCTACACGTAATGTAAATCGCGGAGTATTTATTTCATCCTTATTCATATTCAGCTTGATTGTCTTCGAAAGATCTGTCCCTTTCACAATTTCAAAATACAAAATATGGTAGTTCATATCTTTAATTGTAATAGAATATTCACCCTGTTCGCTATTATTTAAATTAAGCTGAATAGTAGGAAGCTTGTTGATTTCTTTAATAAATTTTACTTCAACGGGATCATCATTTTTAATTCCTGCAAAAGTAGCATTCTGTAATCCAGATGTACAAAGAGCAAATAGTGCCAATGTAATCATTCTTGTTTTCTTAATAGTTTGTTTCATTTATTCTGTTTTAATGTACGGTTAATAATGCTTCTCAATTAAGACAAGCGGGCGCAAAGGTATACCCATTAAAATCGGGCTTTAGCATCAATATAAAACTACTTTCATTACGTCAACCGTGTTAATAAAAGCTAAAATCCGGCGACTGTAAAGGATTTGGAGTATTAATGACGCTGATGCCCAAAGAGGTAATATCAGCGGAATAAATTATTAAAAGAAAACCGGGCCTGGTTGAATATACTTAGCCTGTTAACCTTGTTACATAAAATGATAGAGAAATAAAGTGTCACCGGTAAACGCCGGCTTTGGCTGGTCTTTTATTTCGAGCGTAATAAAGAGCGTGGCCTTGGTGATACCTCTAAGGTTTATAATTGATTTAAGCGAAACCCTGCAACGAACTTCACTGTTTACAAGTACTGCCTGTACAAACTTAAGCTGTTCTATACCATAATTTACTTCCATCTTAAGGTTCTGCACGTCGGCAACCTGTTTCCAGAAATAAGGTATGAGAGAGAGCGTGAGATAGCCATGCGCTATGGTAGCTTTAAACGGGCTTTCTTTTTCCGCTCTTTCTATATCAATATGTATCCATTGATGGTCGAGGGTAGCATCGGCAAATTGGTTAATCTGTTGCTGGGTTATTTGATGCCAGTTGGATACACCGATCTCTTTGCCTAAATACGATTCGAATTCTGCGTGGCTTTTTATGACTACCATAGGCGCTAAGATAATGGAATTATTTGCGCTTAACACTCCCGCAATATTTTTCGTACATTTTCATAAGATATTAATGTAATGAGAAAACTATTAATTATTTCCGGGTTTTTTCTATTGAGCAATAGTTGTATCTGCCAGGATAATCCGCTCAATGAATTTAATAAAGAGAAGACAAATATTACCAGGCAAAGTATGGCTGTATTGGCAGGTTGGGGAGGCATAAATCTTGTTTACAGTGGGATAGCTGCGGGTTCTGCAAGTGGAAGCAATCAATATTTTCACCGTATGAATTTAATTTGGGGTGGTGTAAATTTCTCCGTTGGTACATTAGGTTACCTGTTCACAAAAAGCACCCATGGGCTTGATTATTCCGAAACATTGGGTAAACAAATGGCCCTTGAAAAAATATACCTGTTTAATACCGGGTTGGATGTGGCTTATATAGTCGGTGGGTTTTACTTTAACGAAAGAGCAAACAATATTCCGGAAAAGCATGACCGGTTTAAGGGTTATGGCAAAAGTTTTATGCTCCAGGGTTCCGCATTATTTCTTTATGATGGCATCATGTATTTTATTCATCACCGGCATGGAAGAAAAATCTATCACCTTGCAGATAATATAAAAATAGGACTCACCGGAAAAAGCATTAGTGCCATTGTAAAATTCTAAGGGGAAGTAATGATGATGAATTGGTTTTCTAA
Organism: Chitinophagaceae bacterium; assembly: GCA_041691235.1. Lineage (GTDB taxonomy): Bacteria > Bacteroidota > Bacteroidia > Chitinophagales > Chitinophagaceae > Ginsengibacter. The sequence goes on along the minus strand of JBEPVC010000064.1, from coordinate 756 downwards.
AATATTCATTCTTTCAAAATTCCTTTCACTATTATTCCTGAATGCTAAAGAAGTTTTATTCTTCTACAGGCTATCTTAATTAAAACATAAATGTTAGCCGAAGCATTTAATTTCCTTTTAAAGAACCTAATTATTAATGGTATACTCCACAAAAAAATAGCCTGAATTATTTGATGGATCGTTATCATTAACAACTAATTGTAAATCCCCACTCTCCTGGCAGGTAATAGTTTGGCCGTTTCCCACCAGGAACCACTGGCCATCTCCAATTTTTCCTAGCAAGCTACCCTGTTTAAATCCTTGAACAAAATTGTATAAGGTGTATCCCTCAATCCCTTCCGGACCAGTTGTTCCGGCAAAAGGTCCTAATGAAATTGATCCCGAGGCTTTAAGGGTAAGTATATTCCCTTTTTTTAAAAAAACTCTTGTGGTATTCGAATATGAAGATACATCTATTGTATTCGGTTTTTCTATCCGGGCAAAGTTAATATCTGATTTGGATTTTTCGGATACAGAAAATTTCCAATAATTTGTTTCTTTATCCAGGATAATTTGAAACCTTCCGTTGAAAGATGAATAATATTTTGTTTTTGCATCTTTTCCATTTAGCACAAAATAACTATCATCATTTAAATCTTTTTCAATTTTAATAATTACTCCGGCACTTAGTTTTATTTTATAAAATATATTCAGCTTGTCATAAATAGTTCCAAACGATAATTCATTTCCAAAATTATCTTTATACGTGCCTTGCAA
>JBEPVC010000063.1:0-9471 GCA_041691235.1 Chitinophagaceae bacterium | reverse complement strand
GGTCACAATTTGTGACCGCATAGTTTGCCATTCTTTTGCGCTAAGACGAAACATAAAATCCCCAGGAAAACGTTCGCCATTTCTTTTTACTGCTTGATTGAAAGCTTTTGTTTCTACCTCATATAACGCAGCTAAATCAAAATCCAGCATTACCTTTTGTTCACGAATAAAATAGATTTTTCTAATGATTTTTTCATCAGAAAGTGATTCTTTATTTCGATTTTGTTTAGCCATAAATTTATTCAATTACTCATACCAATAATCCAACACTTCAACTCATCCAATTCACTCCCGCTTCCGGATTCCATTTAATGGTGCTCTTCTTCAACTTAGTCCAAAATTCTATAGAACTTTTTCCGGTTATATCTCCTACCCCAAATTTACTTTCATTCCAACCACCAAATGAAAATGGTTCTCTTGGAACGGGTACTCCTACATTGATCCCAATCATTCCCGCACTTGCTTTTTCAATAATGTATCTCGCCATTCTGCCATTTTGTGTAAACACGCTTGCCGCATTGCCATAAGGATTTGCATTTTCAATCGCCAGCGCTTCATCTACATTTTTTGCCCGCATGATACTTATAACAGGACCAAAAATTTCTTCCTTTGCAACAGACATATCCGGGGTTACATAATCTATCACAGTTGGCCCAACGTAGGTTCCGTTTTCTTTTCCATTCACTTTGGCATTTCTTCCATCAACCAAAATTTTTGCTCCTTGCTGTTCAGCTTCAGTTATATATTTTTCAATTCTTTCTTTTGATTGTTTATTAATAACAGCGCCCAAATTTTTTCCCGGTATTATTTTTTTTACTTCATCACAAATCTTATTGATAATATCATCCACATCACCCACACCCACCATTGCGCTTGCCGCCATACAACGCTGGCCCGCACAGCCACTCATGCTTGCCGCAACATTCTGCGCAGTCATGTCAGGAATGGCATCTGGCAAAACCATCAAATGATTTTTTGCGCCGCCCAATGCCAAACATCTTTTATAATTATGTGTTGCTCTTTGATAAACCAATTTTGCAATTTTTGTAGAGCCAACAAAAGAAACTGCTTTAATATCCGGATGATCGCAAATAGCTTCCACAATTTCTGCATCACCATTTACTATATTAAAAACGCCATCGGGCAAGCCTGCTTCTTTTAATAACTCAGCTAGTTTACCTGCACTTAAAGGAACTTTTTCAGACGGCTTTAGTATCATGCAATTTCCCAATGCAATTGCGTTGGGTATAGTCCAATTGGGCACCATGCTGGGGAAATTAAAAGGCACAATAGAAGCAACAACACCAAGCGGCACATGCTCAATACGACATTCAATGCCGCGGCTTACTTCTAAAACTTCGCCTGCAATCAGTTGCGGCATCGAGCAGGCAAATTCAGTAAGCTCAATGCTTTTCTCTATTTCTGCAATTGATTCACCTATTGTTTTTCCATTTTCTTCTGAACATAATTCCGCCAAAGATTGTTTATTGCTTTCAAGCAAATTTCTGTATCGAAAAAAAACCTGTACTCTTTCTTTCACTGGTATTTTGCTCCAAAAAGCAAAAGCCTTTGTAGCGGCGTTTACGGCTTTATCAAGATCAGTTGCCGTAGACAAACAAACGTTGGAAAGTATGTTGCCATCAACAGGTGAAACTACCTCCAGGAATTTTTGCGAAGCGGACCCTGTGAATTTACCATCAATAAAATTTAAAATATTTCCGTATTTCATACTGTTACTTTTAATATATTGTAATCATCGTAAAGTAATAAAAAAACACCTGAATCCTGAATTCAGATTAATCTATTGTAAATTTATCTTTTGCTAAAATGGTTCCATATTTGTTTGATGTCTTTTTGAAATGATTTACAAAAACTTACTGGTAATATTATTTGTCTTTGCAAAATTCCATTCTTTCCAGGGATGTACAACGCATAAAAATAAGGTCAACTTACCGTGCAAGGAATATGATCTCAATAATCCTTACAGGCTAAAGCTGGGTGATCAACTTGATGAAATTTCAGGCATTAGCTTTTACCCGAAAGACAGCAGCGTTTTCGCCATCTCAGATGAAAACGGATACCTGTTTAAAATTCATCTTAGTAAAAAATTTATTACAGATAAATGGAAGTTTGATGTTACGCATGATTTTGAAGACGTACTTCTCCACGACAGTACTTTTTATATTTTGGAAAGCAACGGAAATATTCAATCCCTGCAATTTTCCCGAAACGGCGATACGATCTTTAAAAGACAAAACACCTTCCCTTTTCAAAATGATAAGAAGAATGAATTTGAATCAATTTATTATGATGACAAGGAAAACGGGGTGGTTATGATTTGCAAAGAATGTGAGGCGGATAAAAAAAATTCTGTTTCTGCATGGAATTTTGATCCTTCATCCGGTAGCTACACGCCATCACCTTTTGCCATTGATGTGGATCGCATTGCAAAAAAAACACGCAATGACAAACAAAAATTTAAGCCATCTGCCTCAGCAATCAATCCCATTACAAATGATGTATGGATTCTTTCTTCCATAGATCAATTAATTATTGTTACAGACGGACAAGGCAATACTAAAGCAGCATATACGCTGGAACCCTCAATTTTTAAACAGCCCGAAGGAATTGCGTTTACACCATGGGGAGATTTGATTATTTCTAATGAAGCCACCGATAAATATGAAACTGCTACTTTACTGATTTTTAAACCCCAAAAAAGAGGTTGATGAAAAAAGGCTGTACTGTCATTTTATTTGTATTTGTCAACACCGTTTGTGTTGCGCAAAAAGATTCTATACAGGCACGCATTGTTCTTATTGGAGATGCAGGCGAACTTAATTATGGCCGTGAACCCGTTATAGATGTAGCCCGTGATTCAATTCCTTTAAATGAAAAAACAACCGTGTTGTATGTTGGCGATAATCTTTACAATTATGGATTGCCAGATGAAGTAATGCCTCAATATGGCCACTTAAAAGCAATTTTAGATTCACAAATAAATATTGCGAAGGGAACAAAAGCAAAAGTAATTTTCATACCAGGCAATCATGATTGGTCAAATGAAGCACCTGATGGACTTGAGATTGTTAAACGCCAGGCGGCATATATAAATGCTAAAGGAGATTCAAATTTATATTTCTTTCCTTCAGATGGCTGCCCGGGCCCGGTTGAGTATGAAATTAACCATGATATAGTGCTGGTCATGTACGACAGCCAATGGTTCATAAGAAAGCCCGGAACAAAGCCAGGTATAGAATCTGACTGTCCCTATAAAACAGAAGATCAATTTTACAATGAGTTGGATGATATTCTAAACAGGAATTCTGATAAATTGGTAATACTTGCCGGGCATCATACATTAAAGAGCTATGGCATACATGGCGGTTTTTTTAAGCTTAAGCAATATATTTTTCCATTAACTGATATGAATCCGAAATTATGGATTCCGCTGCCACTCATTGGAATCGCCTACCCAATCGCGAGAGGCGTCTTTGGTACGCCGGAAGATTTGAGATATCCTGCATATGCGAACATGATTAATGGCATTGAAAATATTGCAAAGAAACATCCGAACGTAATTTTTGTGGGTGGGCACGAACACACGCTGCAACTAATAAAAGACAGCAGCTATTATTATATCGTTAGCGGCGCCGGCTCCAAGCATACCCGTGTTTCATCAAGCAAAAAAACATTGTTTGAAGAATCTTCTTTAGGTTTTGCGTCGCTCGAAATTTCAAAAAATAAAAATGTACATGTCGATTTTTATACTGTTAACCAGGACTCAATAAAACATGCTTACTCACATAACCTTTTTAATTTTTCTACCATAAAAAAAGAGCCTTCTGACAGTGCAACTAAAATACCTGAGGCCATACCGGTAATCAGCTTTGCAGACAGTGTTACTGTTGCAGCCAATACACACTACGAGAAAATTTCTTCCCTGCATAAATTTTTTGGAGGAAAAAATTATCGCAAAGAATGGGGGACACCTGTGCATCTAAAAGTTTTTAGAGTTGATAAAGAGAAAGGCGGCTTTACTATCGGTTATCTTGGGGGTGGAAAGCAAACAAAATCTTTATCACTTACTGATAAAGATGGAAAAGAATGGACATTGAGAACAGTAGACAAAGACCCCGAAGGAGTAATAACAGAACAATTAAAATCTACTGTGCCGTTAAAACTCATGCAGGATATGATATCCGCAGAGCATCCTTATGCTGCCCTTGCAGTTCCAACTCTTGCGGATGCTGCCAGCATTGTACATGCAACTCCTCAATATTATTTTGTACCGGATGATCCTGCCCTTAAATTATATAGGAAAATTTTTGCCAATAAAGTTTGTTTGCTTGAAATGAAAAACCCTACGATCGATCAAAACGATATAAAAAGTTCCGCTAAAGTTCTTGACAATATTATTAAAGACAGTAAGAATCACATAGACCAGGAAGCAGTATTACGGGCAAGGCTACTCGATATGATGATTGGCGATTGGGATCGGCATTTTGATCAATGGAAATTCGGTACCAACGATACAGGATCGGGCAAATTATATTATCCGATTCCTAAAGACCGCGATGAAGCTTTCTTCAATTCAGACGGGCTTTTCGTACAAAGTATAAGTCTTGCAGCATTGCCTTATTTGCAAGGCTTTAAAAAACGTTTCTTAAACATAAAATGGTTTAATTGGGCAGAAAGAGATTTCGACAGGATATTTATGAATAACCTTGATGAGAATGCATGGAAGAGAATTATCTCGAACTTCCAGGGAAGTGAAACCGACACCACAATTAATGAATCCGTGCAAAATTTTCCCCCGGAAATTTATGCTCTTGATAAAAAAGCTATAGCAACAAAATTGAAAAGCCGCAGAGATCTTCTTTCAAAGGTGGGATTAAGATATTATAAGTTTTTAGCTAAAGAAGTAAATGTTGTTGGCAGTAATAAAAATGAATATTTTAAGGTATTTAATTCAGCCAACAATCTTGAAGTGAAGGTTTATAAACGAAAAACAAATACAGATTCTTCAAGTGTTATGTTCGACAGGGTGTTTGATTCAAAGAATACAAAATTTGTAAATCTCTACGGCCTTAATGGTGATGATATTTTTGAAGTAGATTCGACTGCAAATTCAAAAATCAGGCTTAGAATTATCGGCGGAAAAGGAAGAGATACGTTTAATATTAATGGAAATGTGCGCAACAAAATTTTCGATTTCAAACTGGATAGTAATTATATAGAGCACGCTAGTAAAACCAATAACCAAATATCAAGCGATCCGCAGGTCAACAATTATGATATTACGGGTTTTAATTACAACACTTACCGGCTTCCGTTATTGAATATTGGTTTTAATGAAGAAGATAAACTGCTGCTTGGGCTCGGTTATTCTTTGAAAACATATAGCTTCAGAAAAGATCCTTATTCAACTTACCAAAGAATTAGCTCTTTATACAGTTTTAAAACGTCTGCGTACCAGGTAAAATATAATGGCGAGTTTAACCATCTTTTAGGTAAAAGTGATCTTGTTGCAAACGGAGAATTGTTTAATAGTGTTTTAAATAATTTTTACGGCCTGGGCAATGAAACAAAAAAAGACAACAGCAAAACATCATCATTCTATAATGTGCGGTATAATTATTTTTCAGCTGAAATGCTATTGCGTAAACGAATTCATAATTTAATACAGTTTAATATTGGCCCGGCTTATTATCATTATTGGAACCATTACTATGATAATAAAGGAAAAATTCTGGCACAACCCGGATTTGGGGGATTCGATTCGTCCAGCATTTATTCCACTAAATCTTACTTCGGTGGAAAAGCATCTGTTGTAATTAATAATCTTAACAGCGATCTGTTGCCTACGCGGGGTGTTTATTGGAATACCCAATTTTCTTCTTTATTTGGAATAAATAAAAATAGCAAGCAGATTACAAAACTTACTACAGATATGACTTTGTATTCGAGCCTTAAAGATCCCACGAGTATTGTTGCTGTGCTTCGTCTTGGTTACGGCCATATATTCAGCGAAAATTATGAATACTTTGAAGCCCTTACCCTTGGCTCTGATAATTATTTAAGAGGATTTAGAAAAGACAGGTTCTCGGGTAAATCGCTCTTATACCAATCTACTGAAATTCGTTTTAAACTATTTGATTCAAAATCTTATATTGTACCCGGAGCGGTAGGGCTCATAGGGTTTAATGATGTGGGAAGAGTTTGGGTAACAACGGAAACTTCACATAAGTGGCACGATTCTTTTGGTGGTGGCTTTTATTATTCTCCGTATAATTTTGCATTGGTTTCCGCTACCATTGCATTTTCAGGCGAAGGAAGCCTTTATAATTTCTCTGTCGGAACAAAATTTAATATAACCTTTTAACATGGATCATAATAAAACATACAAAAAAATTGAAGAATACGTAAGGGGTTTGTTTGATCAAATGCTTACTCCTTCACTTGTTTTTCATAATCTTGAGCACACGGAACATGTGGTAAAAAGAACGCAGGAAATTGCAGGCCATTATAAAGTTTCTGAAAGTGAAATGCTTATTCTTTACGCCGCTGCATGGTTTCACGATGTCGGGCATCTTTTTACCGTACCGGAAAAACACGAAGTGATGAGCTGCGATATAATGAAAAAATTTATGAAGGAACATGAAGAAGATGAAAATATAATTGACCAGATTGCGGATTGCATTATGGCAACAAAATTTCCAAGAAACCCAAAGACCTTACTACAGGAAATAATTTGCGACGCAGATACCTATCACTTCGGAACGAAAGAATTTAAGAAAACAAACAAGCAGGCTTTTGAAGAAGCTAAATTAAGGAACGGCGAAACAGATTCGGAAAAGTTTAATGAAGCAACCATTACAATGTTGCAACAACATAAATTTTACACCGGTTATTGTAAGGAATTACTGAATGAAAGAAAAGAAAAAAATATTAAGAAGGTGCAAAATAAATTAGATGATAAGGACAATGAAGAAAAGAAGCATCATGAACCGGGGGTAAATAGTTTATCAGGACTTGAAAAAGATAAAAGCGGTTTGATGAGTAAGGGCATTCAAACAATGTTGCGCCTTACATCAGAGAATCATTTGAAGCTTAGCGATATGGCCGATCACAAAGCCAACATACTTATTTCAGTAAATGCGATTATTATTTCCGTTATATTGGGTGTATTGTTACGCAAGCTCGATGAAGAACCTTATTTAACATTTCCTACCATACTGTTTTTGCTGGTAGCGGTAACGACCATCGTGATTTCTATATTGGCGACAAGGCCTAAAATAAGTGGCGGAACTTTTACACCGGAAGATATAAGGTTGAAAAAAACTAACCTTTTATTTTTTGGAAATTTTCATAAAGCAAGTTATGAGCAATATAATGCCGCAATGAGGGAAATGATGCTCGACACCGATTACCTGTACGGTTCGCTTATAAAAGACATTTATTATTTAGCGGTTGTATTAGGCAGAAAATATAAGTTGATTCGTTTAGCCTACAATATTTTTATGATAGGTATAATTGTATCTGTCCTTGCCTTTGCCTTTGCTGCATTCATATATCATAACGATGCCCTTGGAGGCTCCGGCTCACCATTATAAATTCGCTTTGCATGACCATTTATAACAGGGACCTTAGCTGGCTGGGTTTCAACTTAAGAGTTTTAGAGGAAGCTGCAGATTCGCAGGTGCCATTGTATGAACGCTTACAATTTCTTTCTATTTTTTCTTCAAACCTCGACGAATTTTTCAGGGTGCGTTACCCTGAGATTGTAGCACTTTCTATTCTTGGTAAAAAAACAAGAAAAGCTATTCAAGGGCTGGAAGAAAATATTGGAGAAAAAGTTCATGATAAAATAAACAGCGAGCTGCATTTTTTTGGTTCAATTTTACTTTCCCAAATTTTACCACTCTTAAAACAAAATGGAATTCTCTTTTATTATGATGAGCCCATACGTGCCGAGCATCTTCCTGAAATAAGAGAAATTTTTCTTTCTGATGTACTCTCATTTATTCAGCCAATTTATCTGGATGGCAAGGCAGAAAAAGGTTTTATACCTGAAAATAACCGGCTTTATTTTGTTATTACCTTACAGGAAAATAATGATGGCATTTTAAAACAGGCTATTGTAAATATTCCTTCAGAAAAAATAAAAAGATTTTTTACACTTACACCTTTTGATGGTTTTGAGTACGTGATTTTTTTAGACGATATCGTTCGCGAAAATCTTGTGTATCTTTTTCCCGGGCTTGAAATTATAAGTGTTTATAGTATAAAGATAAACCGCGATGCGGAGCTAGGTCTTGCAGATGAATATAGCGGTGACCTGCTGCAGAAAATTGAAAACCAGCTTAAGAAAAGAGACTTTGGCCCCCCGTCGCGTTTGCTGTATGAACCCGGAATGCCGCGCAACTTGCAAATGTTTCTAACGGCAGCTTTTAATGTTACTACCGAAGATTTATTTTCCGGCGGGCGATATCATAACCTAAGAGATCTCTCCGCCTTTCCTCATTTTAATAAGCTGGAACGGTATAAAAAAAGAAAACCGCTTTCATCATCTAACGTGATGAACAGCGGCGATATCTTCAACGTACTAATCAACGAAGATGTTTTACTTCATATTCCTTATCAATCTTACAACCCGGTGCTTTCGTTTTTTAACCAGGCAGCAATTGATATTGATGTAACTGATATTTATATTACGCTTTACAGGGTTGCAGAAGAATCACATATTATAAACGCACTTATAAGTGCAGCAAAAAACGGGAAGAATGTAGTTGCCTTTATTGAGCTGAAAGCAAGGTTTGATGAAGCCAATAATATTAAGTGGAGCAGGGTGATGAAAGATGCGGGCGTGAAAATAATTTACAGCCTGCCCGATATAAAAGTGCATTCAAAAATTGCATTAGTAAGAAAGAAAAAAGAAGCAGACAAGCAATCATTTGCCATTTTAAGTACTGGAAATTTTAATGAAATAACGGCGCAATTTTATACCGACCATGTGTTAATGACAACGGATAAAGAAATTATAAAAGAGCTGCTGGAATTATTTAAGTTTCTTGAGTTAAAAATCGTTTCTGATGAAACAAAAAAATTAAAATTCAAATCAATTCTCGTTTCTCAATTTAATATGGTAGAAGAACTGACTGCGCTTGTTGAAAATGAAATGGGCAAAGCCGCCCGTGGCGAACCAGCGCTAATCAGAATTAAAGTAAACAATCTTGAAGAACCGGGCTTTATTAATCTTTTGTACAAAGCATCAAATGCCGGCGTGAAAATTAATTTGATTGTAAGAAGCATTTGTTGTCTTGTTCCGGAGTTGCCGGGACAAAGTGAAAATATTACTGTGATAAGAATTGTGGACAGGTATTTGGAGCATTCAAGAATTTTAATATTCGGAACCGACGATAATGCAGAAGTAATTATTGGTTCATCAGATCTTATGACAAGAAATCT
>JBEPVC010000062.1:0-9612 GCA_041691235.1 Chitinophagaceae bacterium | reverse complement strand
GAAAAGAATTACTTCAAAAAATTATTCCACCTAACGAAGTAATTAAATATTCTGATCACATTTTTACGGAAGGCAAATCATTTTTTAAGGTTTCGGAAGAACAAAATCTTGAGGGAATAATGGCAAAAAAAATTGATTCAAAATATTATCCCGGCAAGCGAACAAGTGAATGGCTTAAAATAAAAAATCATAAAACACTGGAAGCAATTATTGCGGGTTACACTGATCCCGCCGGGGGAAGAAAATATTTTGGCGCATTAATTCTCGCGACAAAAGAAGGAAATAAATTTAAATACATCGGCCATACAGGAACAGGATTTGACAATAATACTTTAAAAGAAATGTATGAAATGCTGCAGCCTCTCGTACAGGAAGATTCTCCGTTTGATGAAAAGATAAAAACAAATATGCCTGTAACGTGGGTAAAGCCTGAATTGATTTGCGAAGTAAAATATTCAGACATTACTTCGGATGAAAAACTGAGACATCCTGTGTTTTTGCATTTACGAAAAGATAAAAACATAAATGAAGTAACGATGGAAAATACAAAAAGTCTCACCCCATCCCGTCACCCAAGGAAGATGGGCAATTCAACATCTTCAAAAAAGAAAAAAGAAAAAAGTGAAACAGAAAAAGATTTCACGTTTGGAAAATTTAAAGTAAAAGCAACCAATCTTAATAAAGTATTTTTCCCGGAAGATGGAGTTACGAAAGGAGATGTAATTAACTATTATATTTCTATGTCCAATTATATTCTACCCTATCTGAAAGGCAGGCCTGAGTCACTTTTGAGAAACCCCAACGGAATTAACGGGCAAAGTTTTTTTCACAAAAATGCTGCACAAAAAGCTCCCTCTTTTGTAGGCCATCAAAAAGTTTTTTCGGAATCCAATAATAAACATATTAATTATATCATTTGCGATAATGCGGCAACACTTACCTATCTTAATAACTTAGGATGTATTGAAATAAATCCTTGGCACTCGACCATAAAAAATTTAGACTATCCGGATTATTTAATGATTGATATTGATCCCTCTGAGAAAAATACTTTTAACCAGGTTATAGAAGCTGCGAATGTTGTTAAGCAGGTTCTTGATAAAGCAGGCGTCGAATCATTTTGCAAAACTTCAGGCGCATCAGGGCTGCACATATATGTGCCTACTGCAAAAAAATATTCTTATGAACAGGTGAAAGATTTTGCATACATCGTTTGCATAATGGCAAGTGATGAATTAAAAGATTTCACGACTTTAGAAAGAAATCTTCAAAAACGCGGGAGCAAACATATTTATATGGATTACCTGCAAAACCGACGAGGACAAACTATAGCCTCAGTGTATAGCCTGCGGCCAAAGCCAGGCGCAACCGTATCTACGCCATTATTATGGAAAGAAGTAAAGCCCGGATTAACTCCACAGCAATTTACAATTCACAATATAGAACAGCGCGTAAAAAAAATCGGAGACATTTTTAAAGGAGTTTTAGGAAAAGGAATTGACATCAATAAATGCCTGAAAAAAATGGGGAGTTAGATAGATAATATTCTTTTGAAAATATTTCTCTTTTTAGAAGATGAATGATGATGGTCATCACCATCATTCTTTTTTGCGACAAAATTAGTGATGCCATATTGCAACGCGGTGCCAAGCGCTTTTTTAACAATACCCGCAGATTTTCCTATCACAAGCTTCCTGGAAAAATAACCAGCTCCCAAACCTAAGGCAACTTTAAAAAGATTGTGTTTTAATTCAGTTGATGCCTGAACTTCGTGAATGGTATTCTTTAAAATATTAGACGGCTTAAGGCTCTCCAGCATGTTATGAAACTCATCCTTCAAATCCTCTTCTTGCATTTTTCTTTTCCTTTCCAGTCTCTTAATGGCGGTAGTAAGCTCAGTTGTACTTGCAATTTTTACAAGTTTATCATTTGCTATTTCTCCGTTATCCATTTTTTAAAAATTTTATGCTGAGTTTAATCGATGAGTTCTTTAATCAGTTTATTACTAATGGGAGTTTTTATAATTTTCTCACGCATAGAATACAATACAAGTCCGATGATAAGATAAATGCCTGCAATAATAAAAAAGCCACAATAAACTGCACCCACCCATTTGCCAATTACAAGGGCAAGACCGATAGTAATACAAAATATTACTACAAATAAAAACAACATTAATATTACTAAAGTAAATGCAGAGGACATTAGGCCCGAAACTCTATCTATACTTTTCAGCTTAAACAGATCGAGCCTGGTATCCGCATAGTCTTTTACCTTTTGAAACAACTCTTCTACATTGGTAGGCTTATCTTCCATATTTATCGTTTATCACCGGACCTGTGTGTATTGCAGATAATGCAAAATTTGACTAAGCAACTTTACGATTGCATAGAACTCCTTACGTCGCTTTTCATAGCGTTTGCTTTATCTTTTGCCTGATTCACCAGGTCTTTACCTGCCTCGCGTCCTTCAGAAACAAGACCAGATAGTTTTTGTTTTGCTGCGTCATATTTTTCAGAGACAACATCAGCGTACTCATTATATTTGTCTTTTACTGAACCCGCAAAATCAGAACCTTTTTCTGCAATTTTTCTCCTTGTCTCTGTTCCTTTATCGGGTGCAAATAAAATTCCTAATATAGCGCCTGCTGCCGCTCCTGCTAAAACGCTTGCTAATACTTTTCCTGAGCCCATAGTTGTAATTTTTAGATTTTTAAAATAATTTCTTACATAGTTACATAAAATATACTGCCAATAAAAATAAACTTCCGGTCAAATCACTAAAACGTAATCCAGTAAAGGATTTTACGTGATGGGGTTTTTATACTTATGCGTACTTCGTCTTTGTCTTTGAGTAAATATTTTCCCATACTGAGGAAGCATTTTATGCTTCATTTTTGAAAATTTTAGCTCAGTCCTGTAACGCTTATTGGTCACTGACATTTTTTTTCTGGCATATATTTTAGTTCTCTTTACATAGAATTAATTTAAAATGCAACAGTTGATTTTAAGAGAGGCTTTATTATCAGCCTCTCTTTATCTAATATAATTTACTAAAGTAAACTCCATAAAATTTTATAACTAAATTAAAAGAGCAATTATGAATAAGTTCAACGCAAGAGCAATTTTTTCTTTATTTGTAGCTGCCGCTACAATGAGCAGTTGCCAGGCAATTGGTGACATTTTTAAAGCCGGCGTATGGTTTGGCATTTTGGGGGTAGTAGTAATTGTTATAATTATTTTTTGGCTTATTAGTAAAGCGGGAAAAAAATAGCCTTTGCTTCTTTGAGTTTGCGAAATGCTTGCAAAAATTGAAAAGATTTTCTACCTTTTCTGTGTGTATCATTTAGAAAATGCCTTCTGATTTTGAAAAGCAGCATTACAGAAAACAGGCATATTTTTGATTCCCCCATTGAAACTTTTATGATAAAAAATACCCCAGATAAAATTGCTAATCGTGTACGCTGGGGTTACCTGGCTGCATTTATCCTTCTTCTCATTTCATATATTCTTTCTTTTACCTCCGCGCAAAGATTAATAAGCCAGGCAAAATGGATAAATCATACCAATGAGGTGATTCATGACCTTGACAATATTTTATCACTTAACAACAAAATGGAATCTTCTTTCAGGGGTTTCATTCTTACAAATAATGAACAACAGCTTGCTGATTATGACCGAGCAAAAAAAGATGCTGATTCAGTTCTAATAAGACTGAAATCGTTAACAGCAGACAATCCCCGTCAACAGGCAAACCTGGATACTCTTAGCCTCCTGATAAAAGATAAAAATTTATGGCTCGCTTCATCTATCCATTTTTTTGATTCCTCGCATCAACTTTCCCCGCCTGTTATACAAAGAACTTCCCTGGGAATTTTTAAGATGAAAAACATTGAAATAGAGGTACAGAAAAGTCAGCAGGAAGAAAAAAATTTGCTGAGAACACGTTATGGAGAAGTCACAAAATACTCTTATGCGATAAGAGTTATTAATATTCTTTCTCTTATTGTTGCTATCCTGCTTACCTTTTATTCAATTTTTACTTTCAATAAAGAAAATAAAGAAAAAAGGGAAGCCGATAATAAGGCATCTTCTTTTCAGCAACAGTTGGAAATGAGAGTGGAAGAATTGGCAAACCTGAATCTCGAGCTTATTGAATTACGCAATATCGAAAAGTTTGCCGTAACCGGAAGAATTTCCCGCACGATTGCCCACGAGGTGAGAAACCCTTTAACTAATATAAATCTTGCAACGGAGCAGCTTCGGAGTGAAATACCCGAGGGTGATGAGACAAGGCTTTTATTTGAAATGATTTCACGCAATTCAGATCGCATAAACCAATTAATAAGCGATCTTTTAAATTCAACAAGAGCATCAGAGCTTAATTTTGCAAATGCCTCTATCAATGATGTATTAGATAGCAGCCTCACGTTTGCTCAAGACAGAATAGAACTTAAACATATAAAAGTTATTAAAGACTATGACCCTAATATTTGCCCAATTAAAGTGGATGCAGAAAAAATAAAGATTGCTTTTTTGAACATTCTAGTAAACGCTATTGAGGCAATGGAGGATAACGGCACGCTTTATTTAAGCACTCTCACCAAGGGTGATAAGTGTATTGCAAAAATTACAGATAACGGTCACGGAATGAGCAAAGCAGATGTGGGAAGGCTTTTTGAACCGTACTTTACTACAAAGGAAAAAGGAAGTGGCCTGGGCCTCACCAATACTCAAAATATAGTGCTAAGTCATAACGGTAGCATAAACGCAGAAAGTGAACCTGGTAAAGGCACAACATTTACTATGACTTTTAATTTTGCATAGTTCTCCGATTACTTCTTTTTTTCCCTGTTTTTTAAAGAAATTTTTGATAGTCCTTTATATAACTTCGATTTTTCAGAATAAGTGGTGTCATCGCCCATAAGCATTCCCCATGGCTTTAATTCATCTACCTGGTCGCAAATAATTTTTACAAATGCCACCGCGGGCACAGATAAAAACAATCCTGAAATTCCTGTAAGTGCACCACCGATTATAACCCCAAGTATTGAAATTAGAGCGTTTATCCTTAACCGTGAGGCAACTATTTTTGGCATTAAAAAATTAACATCTACAATATGCAGGCTGTAAAATATTACAATAATCCAAACAATATCGCTCGTATTATCGGTTGTGGTTAAGGTAACCAGTACCGTAAAAAGAGTTGCTGTAAACATGCCGATGTATGGAATAAGATTTAATACCGCAGCCAATACTCCAAAAAAGATCGCGTACTTAACTCCAAGCAACACAAGCCCGATTGAATTTCCGGCGGCAACGATACCCATTTCAATTAAAAGTCCTACCATGTAGCTGCGTATCATAATTTTGGTTGCATTAATTACATTTTGCACTCCCGAGCTATACTCTTTTTTAAAAACGGCAAATAAAAACCGGCGTATATGTTCCCTGTAAAATAAAAGGAGAAAGGTATAAATCGGCATTAATATCAATAACATGAGGGCTTCAGTTATTGAAAAAAAAGTATGACTGATGTAACCGGTTCCAGTTGCTTTTAGTTTATCTGCCTGTTCGTTTAAATATTCATTTTGTTGTTCAAACGAAATATGCATTTTATTTTTTATCCAATTTTGCAAAGAGATAAAATGCTCGTTTATATGTTCCTTAATTGAAGGAACATCCTGCATAAAATTTGCAATCTGGTTGCTAAGAAAATATATGATTCCTGCAATAAATGAAATGGCCAAAATAATTGATATGGCAATGGACAGAACTTTTGAGATCCTATTTTTCTCCAAAAAATTTACAACCGGCAAAAGCAGCACCGCCAGCAGGCACGCAAAAGCAAACGGAATTAAAATATTCTGGGCTGTGTAAATAAAAAAGCAAATAAAAAATATTACCAGGAATTTAAATCCAAGCTTAACGTACAAAGGCGATTCATTATTTATAGTCATGTGTAACGGGCATAAAAAAACCCTCACGCAATTTAGTGAATGAGGGCATCATTTTCTTCAGGAAAAATTGAATTAAAGACTTTCAATCCAATTGACGACATCTTGTTTTGTTTTTCCAAGTTTTTTCTGCAACCGGCCAACGAATTCATCATCTTTGCCCTCTTCGCGTTTCAAATCATCATCTGAAAGATCCGCATAGGCTTTCTTAATTTTTCCTTTTGTTTCATTCCAGTCTCCTTTCAATTTTAATTTCCAGCTTTCCATAAAAACCTGTTTTTAAGTTAACAATTTTAAGCTGCGCGATTTATTACTTTTAAAAGTATTGCTATGACAGCAATAACCAGTAAAATGTGGATAAGGCCACCGGTGTAATACCCACCCAGGAATGAAATAGCCCAAATAATCACAAGAATTACCGCGATTACATATAATAAGTTTCCCATGTTGAAAAAAATTTAGGTTAAAATAATTGATACAATATTTATAATGATACAAAAGTTTGCCAGAAAATTTTTTTTCGTGAAAGTGGCGTAGATACTGAATTACATTATCGCGCCTTCTGTTCTGAGAATTACAGATTATACTAAATCTTGGGGAAATTGCTCTACGAAATGAGATAAAATTCATGCGGACAGCGACGGCTTTAGAATGTCAAGCATGGTTTTAATTGTAGCAGAACTGAAGGGCTTTGTAATAAAATAATCCGCACCATTTTCCATGGCTTTACTAATCTCTGAATAAGAGTCGTGTGCTGTAATCATTATTATTTTTGCCCGTGGCTTTTTCGATTTTAAGTAAGCGATAAAATCTGATCCAAATCCGTCCGGCAGGTGATTATCAATGAATATTATAGATGGATTAATTTTTTTCAACCTGCTCCTGGCTTCATCAATCGAATATGCGCAATCAATATTTAAATTATTTTTCTTAAGCAGCATGGCCAGCAGGTAGCTCAAATCTTCCTCATCTTCAATTATCAAGGCATTTTCAGCTTCTATGTTTGTTTTTGTGTTCACGATCTTAATTTTTCATTTTCACATCCCCTTACTTTTAAATGACAATTTACCTGCCAGCAACTTATTTTAAAAAAATTACGTCTAATATTAAATCTCTCATTACCTTCAAATTAATTATGAGTTTTTGCGGAATGTTTAACTTTAACATCTAACCTATTTTAACCAAGACAATAATAAAGTATGAGGAAAAAATTATTGAACATTTTTTCTTACATTAAACAAGTATTTAAAGAATTTTCAGCGGATAATATTTTAAAATATAGCGCTTCTCTTGCTTATTATACTGTATTTTCAATTGCTCCGCTGATTGTTATTCTCTCTACTCTTTCAGGAATTTTCTTTGGTAAAGAAGCTATACAAGGCGAAGTATATAACCAGCTTAGTGGATTAATAGGAAGCGCTGCAGCGCTGCAAATACAGGACATCATCAAAAACATTCATCTTACAGGTAATAATTTTTTTGCCAGTGTTGTAAGCATTGTAATTTTATTGATTGGTGCCACAAGCATATTTGGTGAAGTACAGGATTCTTTTAATAAAATTTGGGGATTAAGAATTAAAACTAAAAAAACCTGGTGGAAGCTTATTCTCACAAGGCTTCTATCGTTTTCGCTTATTTTGAGCATTGGATTTATAATGATTGTTTCTCTTATTTTAAATGCTGTGATTACTGCCTTTGGAAAATTTCTCAGCAGGTATATTCATAATTTTAGTGTTTATTTTATTCAAATTACAGATGTGGTTCTTTCTTTTTTGGTGGCTGCTTTCCTGTTTTCGCTGATGTTCAAATTATTGCCCGATGCTAAAATAAAATGGAAAGATGTTTTGGTGGGTGGATTTATCACTGCCATCTTTTTTACTGCTGGAAAATTGGCTATCGGATTTTATTTAGGACAA
The DNA here is from genome assembly GCA_041691235.1 of Chitinophagaceae bacterium. Lineage (GTDB taxonomy): Bacteria > Bacteroidota > Bacteroidia > Chitinophagales > Chitinophagaceae > Ginsengibacter. Next base: position 1,740 of record JBEPVC010000062.1, on the reverse strand, counting down.
AGCAATTTGACAACTTTATATGGAGCAGCGGGCTCAATTATTATTTTTATGGTGTGGGTTTATTATAGTTCAATAATATTATATTTAGGAGCCGAATTCACAAAAGTTTATGCTAAATTATATGGTGGAAAAATTCAGCCTAACGAGTATGCAGAATGGATTAAAATTGAAGAGAAGGCTGTGTCAAATCCACAACTAAAAACACCGAATTTAAATTAACTTTGCAACCCCTGTTTAAATTAGACTTCTAAGAATTAAATGTAAATATGAAGAAAAAGATTCTGATTATTGATGATGACCTGGACATGTGCACTTTACTTAGCCGTTTTCTTAATAAGAATGGCTTTGAGTGTGAAATGGCGCATAACGGCGCCAAAGGCCTTGCAAGATTTAATGAGGAACATTTCGATATCGTTCTTTGTGATTTCAGGCTGGGAGATAAAGATGGAAAAGATGTGCTTCAGAAAATAAAAGAAAGCAAACCAAAAACCATCGTCATAATAATTACCGGTTACTCTGATATTAAAACTGCCGTGGATGTAATAAAACTGGGTGCATTCGATTATATAACCAAGCCGCTTATTCCGGATGAAGTAATCAATGTTATTAAAAAAGGTCTTGAAGCCCCATCAACTGAACATATTACTCCATCAGTAAAAGCTTCTGTTCCAAAAAATAAAAGGCAGTATGTAATTTCAGCTAACAAAGAATTTTTGGTAGGCCAGGATGGAGAAACCGCGCATGTTTACAAACAAATTGAAATAGTTGCCGGAACTAACTATAGCATTATATTATACGGCGAAAGCGGAACAGGCAAAGAGGTAATTGCAAAAACAATTCATGAAACCAGTAATAGAAAAAACAGGCCTTTTGTTGCCATGGATTGTGGTACCCTTTCAAAAGAACTTGCGGGCAGCGAGCTTTTTGGACATGTGAAGGGCGCTTTTACAGGAGCAATTACTGATAAAGAAGGTCACTTTGAGCTTGCCAATGGCGGCACTTTATTTCTTGATGAAGTAGTAAATCTTTCTCCCGAAGTGCAGGCTTCATTGCTGCGCGTAATTCAGGAAAGAAAGTTTAAAAGGGTAGGTGGTACCAAGGAGACTGATGTAGACGTAAGAATTATTGTGGCTTCAAATGAAAACCTGCAGGAGGCCTATAAAAAAGGAAAATTCCGCGAAGATCTTTATCACCGGTTTAATGAATTTTCTTTAAATCTTCCGCCTTTGCGCGAAAGAAAAGGTGACATCCCGTTATTTGCAGATTTTTTTCTTGATAAAACTAATCTGGAGCTTAATAAAAATATTGAAGGTTATGAAGATAATGTAATGGAAATGTTTTTGAATTATAACTGGCCTGGCAACTTAAGGGAGTTCAGGAATGTAGTGCGCCGTGCAACATTGCTTACACAGAATGGGAAAATAAATTCAAGTGTATTGCCATGGGAAATTACCAATACCGGCATTAAACAAAAATATAAGGAGACTGTTTCATCAAATGGAAATATTGCAGAAAATACTCCGGCTACAAAAGAGCTCGATCTTAAGGACGCTGCCGCAAAAGCAGAATACGATACCATAATGAATGTGCTTAAAGAAGTAAATTTTAATAAAACAAAAGCTGCCGAAATTTTAAAAATCGATCGCAAAACTCTCTATAACAAGATTAAAATTTACCAGTCTCTTTAACAAAATTTGGATTTCCTGTTTGCGTATTTTTAAAAGGGTACAGAATTTGCCT
>JBEPVC010000061.1:0-9632 GCA_041691235.1 Chitinophagaceae bacterium | reverse complement strand
GCAGATGAAGAATTTTTGAAAGAAGAAAAAGGGAATTTCCAGTTTATAAATGCTCTGTTTGGAGGATCGATTCCAAAAGAATTTGTACCTGCAATACAAAAAGGCTTTGAAACTGCGATGACTACAGGTGTTTTGGCAAGCTATCCTATGGAGAGCATGAAAGTAAGAGTATTTGATGGTTCATTTCACCAGGTGGACTCTGATGCAATGAGTTTTGAGCTTTGTGCAAAACAAGCATATCGCGAATCGGGCCGTAAAGCAAAGCCTGTTTTACTGGAACCAATTATGAAGATTGAAGTATTGACACCAGATCAATACATGGGAGATGTAACAGGAGACCTTAATCGTCGTCGCGGTATGCTTGAAGGAATGGATTCGAAACATGGGGTACAGGTGATAAAAGCAAAAGTTCCTTTGAGCGAAATGTTTGGATACGTAACTCAGTTACGTTCCCTTTCAAGTGGCCGTGCCACCTCTACTATGGAGTTTAGTCACTATGCTCCTGCACCAAATAATATTGCCGAAGAGGTAATAGCAAAGCAAAAAGGTAAGGTGAAAGTGGAAGATTAATTAAGGATATTTAAAGTTTAAAATAGAGCCTTGTTCGAAAGAACAAGGCTTTTTATTTATCATTTGACCGGGGGAAAACCCCGGTGAAACAGGCCTAAAATACGGGGTTTTCCCCGTTGTTTCTTTCATTAGTTTATAGCATTTTTGCTAAAGATATCAAACAAGAAATTTTTTTAGACAGTACCACTTAATAAGAAAGAAATTATGCAAATCCCGTTTTTAAATTCGTTCCTTTAATATCATAACAAGCATATAATTAGAGTGGTTTTTCAGGGTTGGATTTTTCAGGATGCCCTTCGGGGCATTTTGAATTTTAGATCGATTTTCAGAATGCTTGAGAATAAAAAATCAGGGATGAGATAAATAATTTCTACTTGCTTTTAAAGTCACCCCGTTTCCAGGCTTTAATAAATTCTGCCCATGCAAGAGGATTAAAAATATTTTGAGGCGGAAGCTGACCGGCCGAATAATATTTCTGGGCATTTTGCCTAAGGTAATAATTGGTAGCCTCACGACCATCGCGCGGATATACAGCCATTAAAGCTTTCCTGTTTGCTTCTGAAAGATTTTGACGGGCTATCTCCTGCTCATCGTTTGGTATTTTGGCTGTCACAAAATCACGCTCAAACTCTTCACGGGTTGGCCTTTTCTTAATAATAGTTGCGGGTAAGTAAACGGTATCTTCAACCATTAACTGTATCATGCTTTGCTGGTTACCAACAAGATCTTTTGGAATAGTTACAAGCTTTGGCTTATAGCCTATGCTGGTAAATTCTATCTGATCTCCCCGTAAAATTGGTATTGAAAATACGCCCTGCTCACTTGAAATAGTTCCCTGGTTTCGGCCCTTTACTATTATACTTACCGAAGGCAATGCCTTCAGGCTATCCGCAGACATTACAACACCATACACTTGCACAACTGAATCTTTATAATCTTCAAATTGTGCTTCAGCGGCAATTGGAATTAGAAACAATAAAAATAAAATGTATTGTAAAATTTTTTTCATAATCCAATCCGCCAGGCAGAACTACTTATTTTTAATTTAATGATTCTGGTCACACCTTAGTCGCCGTTTATTAATTAAACAAAGTAAGGGTATCAATGTTTAAATTTGCAAATTGAATTTCTTTTTAACAAAAAATTGAACCATGACGCAGGAAGATGTATTAAAAGCATTGGGCAATGTTCAGGAGCCTGATCTTGGGAAAGACCTGGTAACACTTAACATGGTAAAGGATATCAGCATTAATGGAAATAATATTTCATTCACTGTAATACTTACAACACCCGCATGCCCATTAAAAGACCTGATAAAAAACGCCTGTATTAACGCCATACAAATTTTAGTCAAAAAAGAAGCAATCGTTACCGTAAATTTTACAAGCAATACAACCTCGTTGAGAAGTGACAATAAAAATGTTTTAAATGGGGTAAAAAATATTATTGCCGTTGTAAGCGGAAAAGGTGGTGTAGGAAAAAGTACGGTTGCAAGCAATCTTGCGTTGGCAATTGCTGAAAGCGGAGCGAAGGTTGGATTAATGGATGCTGATATTTATGGACCGAGCGTTCATATAATGTTTGGTGTACGTGGCGAAAGGCCAATGATGAAAGACGTAAATGGCAAAGGGAAGATTGTGCCTCTTGAACGGTATGGAATAAAATTAATGAGTATAGGATTAATGGTTGATGAAAAGCAGGCGGTAGTTTGGCGCGGGCCTATGGTAAGCAGCGCCATACGGCAGTTTGTAACAGATGTAGATTGGGGTGAGCTTGATTATCTAATTATTGACATGCCACCGGGTACCGGTGATATTCATTTAACTATTGTGCAAACAGTTCCCGTTACAGGTGTTATAGTTGTTACAACTCCGCAACTTGTAGCATTAGCAGATGCAAAAAAGGGCATTGCAATGTTTAACCAGGCCCAGCTGAAAGTGCCTGTAATTGGGCTTGTAGAAAACATGAGCTATTTTACGCCGCAAGAATTGCCCGGTAATAAATATTATATATTCGGAAAAGAAGGCGGCAAAAATCTTGCAGAAGAATTTGATATTCCTTTTCTCGGTGAAATTCCTTTGGTGCAATCTATTCGTGAAGGTGGGGATTTAGGAATACCGATTATGATAGGCGACGATTTGATTTCAAAAAAAGCATTTATTGAAATGAGTGAAAACGCGGTAAGAGGAATTGCTATGAGAAATGCGCAATTGCCAGCAACTGAAGTTAGTGAAGTACTTGCTGAAGTTTGACAATTCTAATGAAATAATTACCCGGCAAATTTTGGTATGTAGTAATCAATGTTGTCGCCAAAATATTTTTCTTGCATTTTAAAAATAAAATTTTTCATTTCTGGTGCTGAAATTCCATTTTCAATAATCAGCTCATTATTTGTTATTACCCTTGCTTCGTCCCATAATTCCTTGTCAATAAAGGATTGGAGCGTTTTTGTTCCCCCTTCTACTAATATACTCTGAATGTTCATTTCAAAAAGTGAATGAATAAGTTCTTCAATAAAATTCTCTTTACTAAGTTTGATATAAAACAAGTTTCCTTCTGTAAAATTTTTCGATATGTTATAAATAATCGTCTGTGCTTCACCGTTAAAAACTTTTAATGAAGAAGATAATATGAGCTCCTTGTCGATAATGATCCTAACGGGATTTTTTCCATTCCATAGCCTGGTGGTTAAAGAAGGATCGTCGGTAAATGCAGTATTTGTGCCTATCAGGATAGAAACTTCTTCGCTTCTCCACCTATGGACAAGCCGGTTAGAATAGTCATTGCTTATAAATATTCTTTTATCATTTGAAGAAATTTTTCCGTTGGAGCTTTGCGCCCACTTTAAAATTATGTATGGCCTGAATTTATTATGAAACGTAAAAAATCTTTTATTAAGATCAATGCATTCCTTCTCTAAAATATTTTCAATTACTTCAATGTTTGCATTACGCATTTTGTTTATTCCTCTTCCGGAAACTTTTTTAAAAACATCTTTACAGCCAATTATAACTTTTGGAATTTTATTTGAAATAATTAAATCAACGCATGGCGGGGTTTTCCCAAAATGAGAACAAGGTTCAAGTGAAACGTACAGTGTGCTTGTGCCGATAAGGGACTTATGTTCATCTTTCACATTATTTATACAATTCACTTCAGCATGCGCCTCTCCATATTTTTGATGATAGCCCTCGCTGATTATTTTATCATCATTCACCAAAATAGCTCCTACCATTGGATTTGGCGCAACACTCCCTGAAGCAAGCTTTGCAAGCTGAAGGCACCTCGTCATAAATTGTTCATCGGTTGTCAATCTTGTTGGATTAATACTTCACAAAATAATTAAGTTTGCTTTAATGACCATCGAACAGGCATATAATGATTTCCTGGGCAGCATTAATAACGTCTATGAAAAAAGAGAAGCTGAAAACATTACAGATTGGATATTTGAAAACGTTACAAATTTAAAAAGATTAGAAAGAAATGCTGATAAAAATGTGGAATTGAATTTTGCGCAGGAAGAAAAGCTTAAAAAATATCTGGAAGAAATAAAAAATCATAAACCTGTGCAATACGTTTTGCAGGAAGCATGGTTTTACAAAAAGAAATTTTTTGTAAATGAACATGTACTTATTCCCAGGCCAGAAACGGAAGAACTTGTAAACTGGATTGTAAATGACACACAAACTTCAGAGCATGAAAACCATCCACGAAAATTACAAATATTAGATATTGGAACAGGAAGCGGTTGTATTGCCATTTCAATAAACAAAGAACTAAAACACGCAAATGTATTTGCTATTGATGTTAGCGATGACGCGTTGAAAGTTGCTCAAAGAAATGCAAATAATCTTGATGCTAATATCAATTTTTCCAGGATTAATTTTTTAGATAAAAAAGAATGGGAAAGTCTAAATATGTTTGATATAATAGTAAGTAATCCACCTTATATACCTAAAGTTGAAAAAGAAAAATTAGCAAAAAATGTGACAGACTTTGAACCAGGAATTGCATTATTTGTTCCTGATAATGATCCGTTCATTTTCTATAAAAAAATTTCCGTATTTGCAAAATCACATTTGAAAACTGATGGAAAAATATATGTGGAGGTGCATGAAGACTATGCTAAAAAAATAAAAGATATTTTCGAAGAATCAGGCTTTATATCAGTAATAAAAAGTGATATATATGGGAAAGAAAGAATGGTCAGCGCAGTTAATCCGGTTACTTAACACCTTTTACCGATGCAGATGTAGTAGCACCAAGCTTTTTAGCAACCTGCATTACCCTTACAATATCACCCCAGCTTACAAGAGAATCTGCATTAATTACCACCGCCGGCTTTGTACTATCGCCAACGTGTAACCGCAATTTTAACGACGACTCCAATGAATCAAAAATTATTTTTTCCTGCCCGAGATAAATATCACGATTCTTATTTATGCTGACTATTACGCTTTGCTTTGCTTTTGTGTCACTGGTAGCTCTCGGGTTGTTCATTTTAATAACATTGGGATTTGCCAGCGTTGAAATAATAAGAAAGAAAAACATAAGAATAAAAAGAATGTCATTTAATGGACCAGTATCCACTTCGGCATTTTCTTTTGAATATTTTTTTCTTATGCTCAATTCTTTAGATTTTGTCTGAGGAAAATTTTTAGCGGGTTGGTTCCTGGAGAATATCAGCAAATTCCGCGCTGGCAATTTCCATTTTATTTTCTATCCGGTTAATTTGTGCTGTAAGGTAACTGTGACCAATATACGCTAGTATACCAATAATTAACCCTGTGGCAGATGTGATCATTTTAATGTATATGCCATCCGCAATTGTATTAGGAGTATATTCTGTGCTTGCGGCTATTCCTTTGAATAATGCAAGCATTCCTATAATAGTTCCAAGAAAGCCAAACAGGGGTGCAATACGCGCTACAATTGAAATAATAGAAAGATTTTTTTCCAGTTTATACAATTCAAGAACGCCGACATTTTCCATACTTTTTTCAATGGCGTCAATCGGCTTTCCTATACGCTGTACACCTTTATCAATAATGCGCGCAACAGGAGTATCATTATTTTTTGAAAAGCTTCTCGCAGCGGCAACATTGCCGGTAACAATATGATCGCGTATAATGCGCATAAAATTATCATCAGTTTTACCCGCACGGTTTATCGCAATTAATCTTTCAAAAAAGAAATAGATTGCTGCAACTAATAAGATACCAAGTGGAATCATAATCACACCACCACTTACGAGTACATCCCATAAATTTTGAGCTTTTGGTACAGCCTTGCTAACAGCGGTAGTATCGGCCTGCAGAAAAAATAGATCCATTTAATTAGGTTTGAACAAATGTAAATAGTTATTTGATAAATGAATACCCGGATGAAATTCAGATGAAAAATTTAACTTAATTGTTAAATATCGGTTTTCATGTAAACGCTTTTTATAAAAATAACTTTATAATTTTTTATCACTATTTAATTGTTGCATTGCCATGATCTGTTGCATTGTTTTTTCCATGCCATCGCTGCTGCCATCAAGAAATATAACATTGCCTTTGCCAAACTCTGCAAAATTTTTAATGGCCTCAACCCACATACTAAATAAAATTACATTCGTATCAAGATTAGCTTGTTTCATTTCAGAAGCTGCCTGGCTCATTCCTTTTGCAACTTCCTCACGAAAAAGAGCAACTCCTTGTCCGCGCAATTGTGCGGCAAGTCTTTCTGCTTCTGCGGCAATTTTTATAGCATTTCCTTCAGCTTCTGCTGCCTTTGTTTTCGTGATCAATAACGCCTGGCCCTCATTTTCAGCAGCAGCTTTTAAATTATTACTGGCAACTACTTTGCTCATGCTGGTCATAATCGCCTCATCAAATGTTATATCATTTATTTGTAAATCCTGCAAATGATAACCCCATCCTTCCAGGGTAAGATCAACCTGACCTTTTACATTCTCAACAATATCACGCCGCACTATTAAAATTTCAGCTTGCTTCTTTGTGGCAACAAAAGCACGGATCGAACCTTCAACTGTTCTTACAAGCGCCTGCATCAAATCTTTTTCACTAATGAATTTGAAAGCAACATTTTTAATTGTATTCTCATCTATATTCAAAACTGAATACAATAGCATTGATTTAAAATATACATTAGCCTGGTCAATGGTTACTGCCTGGAAAGACAATTCCACAGAACGATTTTGAATGCTGATTTTTCTGAAAATCTGTTCCACAAAAGGAAGCTTGAAGCTTAAGCCCGGCCTTATTATTCTGCGATACTTTCCAAACATGGTTATTACGCCAATCATTCCCTGCTGAATGGTAACAAAGCATCCAAAAAATGCAAGTACAACTATAATGACCCACCAATAATCTCTTAGTAATTCCATATCAGTTAATTTGAGTTGAAGGTAATATATGATTTTAGATTTTGGAATTTTGATTTTTAAAATTAAGGGATGATAATTTTTTAATCAGCTTTTTCTTCCCAAATCATGGACAGGTGAACAATTGTTTCCGCAGCCTTTGCCATGTCTTTAACTCCTATCCATTCAAGCTTTGAATGAATGGCTTGCATGCCTGTAAAAATATTCGGACATGGCAATCCCATAAAACTGAGCTTACTTCCATCAGTGCCGCCACGAATGCTTTCGGTACTAACGTTAATGCCTGCACGAATAATTGCTTCAGCGGCATAGGCGGTTACCTGAGGATGTTTATCAAGAATTTCCTTCATGTTTCTATACTGTTCCTTTACGTCAAACTCAACAGAAGCGCCGAGGTAATGGCTTGCTACATCTGCAGCTATTTTATGTAATCGCTCCTCATGTTCTTTTAATTTTTGTGTATCAAAGTCCCTTACAATAAATTCAATAGTTGCTTTTTCTGCAATTCCCTCAAACCTCACCGGGTGCACAAAACCTTCTTTTTTTTCTGTTGCCTCAGGAGCCCATTCATTTGTTGGAAGAGCGTGAAAAATTTCTCCGGCAAGTTTTAATGCATTCACCAACTTATTTTTTGCATAACCGGGATGTGCTATTACACCGTTAACTGTAATGGTTGTGTTGTCTGCACTAAAAGTTTCATCTTCAAGACTACCGGCTTCACCTCCGTCTAAAGTATAGCCATATTGCGCGCCTAGTTTTTTCATATTCACTTTTGCGGTTCCTTTCCCTACTTCTTCATCAGGTGTAAACAAAATTTTTATCTCTCCGTGTTGTAAAGAAGGATTATCCATGAAAAACTGCGCTGCTTGCATTATAGCAGCGACGCCACTTTTATCATCAGCGCCTAAAAGAGTTTTGCCACTTGCCGTAATAATGTCTTCTCCAATATGCTCGCGCAAATATGGATGTGATACTGCCGATAAAACCTGTGATGTATCATCAGGCAACGTGATATCTTCCCCATCATAATTTTTATGCAAAATTGGTTTTACATTAGTTCCGCTGCAATCGGGTGCAGTATCTACATGGCTGCAAAAACAAATAACAGGAACATTATTTTTTTTAGAATTGGAAGGAATAGTTGCATAAACATATCCGAATTCATTCATCGCAGCATCTTTTACTTTCATTTGTTGTAACTCTTCAGCAAGTAAACGGCTTAAGTTTTTTTGCTTTTCTGTTGAAGGATAACTATTGCTTTGCGGATCGCTTTGTGTATCAATTTGTACATAGCGCATGAACCGTTCAGCAATCGCGTCTTTATTTATTTCTATCATAAAAATTAATGAATTGAGATGTTGAAATTATTTAAATATTTATTGATCAAAATATTAAGATTAGGGTCCCTCAAGTTTTTCCAAAACATAATAAACTATCGGGCAAAATGTAGAATTTTTTAAAGTGAGTTGTGGTCTCTTCAAAATAATATCTTCATCAGTGTATGGAAACCGATGGCAATCACTGGGACGATTTTCATAAATATTGCAATAATTATCTTCACCAAGAAAAGGGCACGGTGCAGTTCTTGCTACATAATCTCCGTCCTCGTCAATTCGTAAATAAGTTTCAATGAAATCCCCTTCTTTCATTTTTAAATGTTTTGAAATGCGTTTAATATCGGGTGTTTTAAAACGTGGTGAATAATTTCTGCAGCAATTGGCACATTTAAGACAATCAATTTTTTCAAAAGCCTCCTCATGCAAAACCGGCAAAGCTTTCAGCACTTTGTTTTTATCAGCCCTTTGTAAAAAATTTTTATATTTTTTTTGATTTTGAGCTGATTTCTTTTCCCAGTTGTGCAACAAATCCTCTTTCATTTTGTAAATATACACACCATGCTATCTTCTTATTTCAATAACATTTTTCTGCCTTTTGCACCGTAACTTTGCGCCTTCATTTTATACAAAAATAGAATGCGGCGAATAGCGTTTCTTTGACACAAAACAACAGAGCACATGAATCTTTTTGAAAAACAATCAAGAGAATTTACATCGAGACATATTGGTCCAAACGAAGCTGAAACGCAGCAAATGCTGGCGGAAATTGGTGTTGGTTCAATGGACGAACTTATTGATAAAACAGTTCCACCGGGCATAAGATTAGCAACAGGCTTAGATGTGCCGTCACCCGTAAGTGAATTTGAATACCTAAATGAATTAAAAACAATTGCCAATCAAAATAAGGTCTTTAAATCTTACATCGGGCAGGGTTACTATGATACGATAGTTCCCAGTGTTATTCTGCGTAATCTTTTTGAAAACCCGGGATGGTATACTCAATACACACCGTACCAGGCAGAAATTGCCCAGGGAAGACTTGAAAGTCTTTTGAATTTTCAAACAATGGTAAGCGATCTTACTGCTTTGCCTATTGCCAATGCAAGTTTACTTGATGAAGGAACAGCCGCGGCAGAAGCGATGGCTATGCTTTTTAATCACAAGAATAAAGATCATGATCAGGTAACTGCACCTAAGTTTTTTATTGATGAAAAGATTTTTGAACAAACAAAAAATATTCTGGTAACAAGAGCAAAGCCTGTTGGAATTGAAGTTGTTTTTGGAAATCATAATTCAATACAACTTGATGAATCTTTTTTTGGTGCGATAGTTCAATA
>JBEPVC010000060.1:0-9653 GCA_041691235.1 Chitinophagaceae bacterium | reverse complement strand
CTTAAAATGGTATCTGGTTAATTAATCTTTTCAATTCAATTTCTGAAGATTTAGCTGCGAAACTTAAATTAGTATATGCAAAAGCTGCCTGCTGATAGCTTTGCTGCGCCTGTGTGAGTTCAACAATGGTTGCAGCATGCAATTGAAAACGATACAGTTCAAGATCAATTAACTTTTGTGCAAGCTCTACATTTACTCTTTGCGAATCTAATTGTTGCAAAGAAGAAATATATGCCTGGTAACTTTGAACGGCCAGCGCTGAATAATTCCTGATAACAATATCTTTTTGAACATTTGCATTCTTCACATTTATTTCTGCAATTTTTTGCTGCCGTTTATAAATGGAACCATTATAGATAGGAATGCCGAGTGTTAATCCCGCAGTTGGGCCGCTGCTTTGATTTAATAATAAATTCCCGGCTGTTGTTTGAGAGCGGTTATAATTATAACCCGCAGTTGCCCGTAGTGACGGATAACGTTGCGCTGCCGTTTCTTTTACTATAAGCTGATTTATTTTTATTTGTTCATCTGCTGCAATAATATCTGCATTGCGATTAATATTGTTCAATATGTTTCCAAGAATTAATGTTGTATCAACGACGATGGTATCATTAATATTAATAAGGGAATCAGGCTTTAGATTTAATAATAACAGTAACCCGGTTTTGGCCTGGTCAATTATCAATAGCTGGGCCTGCTTTTGCTGAATTAAGTTATTCAGATTTATTTGGGATTGAAAAAGATCTGCATTGTTAGCCATGCCCACACTTTGCTGCACCTTTACTATGTCCAGCTGTTTTTGCGCTACATCAATAGATTTATCAAGCGTGTTTACATAGGCTTGCTGGCGAACTACATCGTAATAGCCAGTCATAACAGAAGCCATTGTATTTTGAACTTCTGAATTAAGATATTGTTCACTCTGTAATTCTAATTGCTCCAGGCGATTTTTAGTTGCGATTACCCTTGAACCGTTATACAACAGCATTCCCGCTGTGATGCCCGACGTTAAGCTATTTCCAACTGCGCCATTCCTTTTAATAATGGTACCGGTATTTAATTTCTGATTTACGTTAGTGGACTGCTCGTTATCAGCTGCTGAAGCAGTAATAACCGGCAGGCCGCCTGCTATGCCTATATTATTATTAATCTCGCTTATTTCAATATTATTTTTTAGCAATTGCAGATCGAGGTTTTTTTTCAAAGCAATATTTATTGCGTCCTGCAAAGACAAAGACTGGCTAAATGCGTGGCCATGAATTAAGAAAATGAATAGTATAAACAAAACTTTTTTCATCAAAAACTTTTAACCGGATTTACCCGGATTTTTATTGTCAGCCTCTCCTGAAAATTCTCTATTTTTTTCTTCCTCTGTTTTATGCTTCCCTGAAATAAACGTATACATAGCGGGAATAACAAACAATGTAAAAATTAAAGCGAACAAAAGACCGCAAACGACTACAATACCTAACGGTACACGGCTAGCCGAAGATGCGCCTAAGCTAAGTGCTATTGGCAAGGCACCTAATGAAGTTGCAAGGCTTGTCATAAGAATCGGCCGCAAACGCTGTGTTGCCGCGTCTACAACTGCTTCCATTTTTTTAAGCCCATGCGATCTTCTTTGATTGGCGAATTCAACAATCAATATCCCATTTTTTGTAACAAGGCCTATTAGCATAATCATTCCTATTTCACTAAAAATATTCAGCGTTTGTCCAAATATCCATAAGCTGAGCAAAGCGCCTGCCAATGCAAGCGGCACCGTAAACATAATGGTAAAAGGATCCAAAAAGCTTTCGAACTGTGCTGATAAAACAAGGTATATTAAAATGAGCGCCAATATAAAAGCAAAAACAATATTGGAAGAACTTTCAGCATAGTCTCTCGAAGGCCCTTTTAACGCCGTTTGATACGATTCGTCTAACAACTTTTTTGATATTGCCTGCATGGCTTTAATACCATCGCCTATTGTGTACCCCTGAGACAAAGAAGCGGAAATAGTTGCGGCCTTATAACGGTTATAATGATACAATGTAGCGGGATCAGTACTTTCCTGTAAGTGAATAACAGAAGATAAAGGAATATTCTGCCCGGCGTTATTCCGTGCGTATAGGTTAGTGATATCTGCCGGTTTATTCCTGTCGCCTCTTTCAACCTGTGCAATTACATCATATTGAAATCCATTCTGAATAAAATAAGCCAATCGCCCACCGCTAAACGCAGCTTGCATTGCGGCGATCACATCTTGTGTAGATAAGCCAAGATCTTTTATTTTCATACGATCTACAGTTATCTGCAATTCCGGGCGATTGAATTTAAGATCAACATCTACATTTGAAAAAGTTTTATCCTTTTTTGCGGCATCCAAAAATTTCGGAATGATATCTCTTAATTTATTAAGATCCTGGTTTTGTAAAATAAACTGTACGGGTAGCCCTCCCCGTGAGCCACCTACAGAAATAGTTTGATCTTCCGTTGCGAAAATCCTGGCATCATTAAAGCGGCTTAACTTTCGCTGTAAATCGTTTGCAATCTCACTCTGTGATCTTTCTCTTTCTTTTGCAGGAATAAGGCCGATGCGGGGCTGGGCACTATTGGTAGCTCCCGCTGGCGTTCTTGCAAATACAAAATCGCGTTCAGGAACAGAGTCGTATAAATAGTTAGAAATCTGATCAGTGATATTAACCATTGAACTATAGCTTGTGCCTTCTGCAGCGGTAACGGATAAGCGTACACTATTTCGATCTTCCAATGGTGCAAGCTCACTTTTTAAAACTCCTGCCATAAGCCAGATAATTATTGCACACGCCCCAATAATAACCCAGGCAATCCAACGTGCTTTCATAAAGCTCTGTAACAGCCTTCTGTAGCCATTTTCCATACCATTGAAAAAAGGTTCTGTTTTATTATAGAACCAGCCATGACCTGCTTTTTTTCTATTAAGATAAACATTGAGCACAGGTGTAATAGTAAGGGAGACAAAAGCGGATACCAATACTGCAGCAGCCAGTGTTACTCCAAATTCGCGAAACAACCTGCCTATAAACCCTTCAAGAAAAATCACCGGAAGAAATACTATTGCTAATGTTATTGAGGTAGATATTACTGCAAAAAATATTTCACGGCTTCCCAATAAAGCAGCCCGTTTTATCGGCATCCCTTCTTCCAGCTTTCGGAATATATTTTCAGTTACCACAATACCATCATCCACCACAAGACCAGTAGCTAAAACTATTGCAAGCAGGGTTAAAATATTTATGGTAAAACCTGCCACATACATTATAAAAAATGTTGACACTAATGAGATAGGAATGTCTATCAAGGGCCTTAATGCAATCAGCCAATCGCGAAAGAAAAGAAATATAACCAACACAACAAGCGTAACGGCAATTGCCAAAGTATCTTCAACTTCTGCAAGCGACTGGCGGATGTATTTGGTATTATCAACAAGAACTTTTAATTGTATATCAGACTTGGAATCTTTTTCAATTTGAGCAATGCGCTTATTAAATTCATTGGCAATCTCAATGTTGTTTGCGCCGGGCTGGGGTATTATGGCAAGGCCAACTGCGTTTACGCCATTGTATTTCCAGCTTTGCTCTAAGTCTTCCGGGCCAAGCTCAATGCGGGACACATCTCCAAGCCTTACAATGCCTGAACTATCTTCTCTAATAATAAGATCCCTGAATTGCTGTTCCGTCGTAAGTCTTCCGAGCACTCTAATTGTAAGTTCAGTGTTATTACCATAAATTTTTCCCGGAGGCAGCTCAATATTTTCGCTGTTAAGCGAATTGCTTATATCAGTAAAGTTTGTTTTATAAGCATTCATTTTATCGGGGTTAAGCCATATGCGCATGGCATAACGCTTCTCTCCAAAAATATTAATAGCACTTACCTGGTTAATGGTTTGTAATTGTTGCTGCAAAACATTTTCTGCATAGTCACTCAGCTCAAGTAAATTTTTTGTTCTGCTTTGTACTGCAAGAATCAAAATGAAATCGCTGTTGGCATCTGATTTAGTAATTACAGGTGGGGCATCTATATCATCAGGAAGACTTCGAACCGCTTGCCCCACTTTATCTCTTACATCACTTGCTGCGGCTTCCAGATCAACACCAAGATTAAATTCAATAGTAATGCGGCTGCTGCCTAACGAACTTGATGAAGTAATGGAACGAATACCGGGAATACCATTAATTTGCTTTTCAAGTGGCTCTGTAATTTGGTTTGCGATAATATCTGCATTAGCTCCTGCATAAGATGTGCTTACTGAAATGATAGGTGGGTCAATTGCCGGATAATCTCTTACAGCAAGGAATGTAAGCCCTACTATACCAAACAAAATAATTGCCAGGTTCATTACCGTGGCAAATACCGGCCTTTTCAGAGAAAATTCGGATATGTTCATGTTTCTGTAAAACGATTTGACTAAAAAAAATCATCCGCTATTCAATTTCTTTACGCCACAATTTTTTCAAATCATTAATAATATTTCTGAAAATAATTTTTTTAAAAATCTATTGTGTTTTATCTAACTCCTCTAATGTCTTTACGCTTCTTATTTTTACCTGAGTGTCAGGCCTCACAAACAATACGCCGTTTACAACCACCGTATCTCCTTCGTTTACGCCCTTTGTAATTTCTACATTGTTAGCAAGGCGCACACCGGTAGTAACATTTACAAATTCCGATTTTCCTTTTTTAATCAGGATCAGTTGGTTATTGAGATCATTTGGAATGATAGTATTTGTGGGAACCATCACCGCCATTTTGCCTTTATCATTAGCGCCCACATATACTTTCACGAAAGCACCCGGATTAGATGTGGCACTCTGCAAAATTGCTCTCACAGATAAATTCCTTGTTGCAGCATTTGCCTGCGGTTCAATGGCAATAATTGTTGCTTTTTGTTTTACCTCGTTGGCCGCATCTACTTCCACATCAACCACGCCACCAACTTTTATAAGATTGCTATATTCCTCCGGCAAAGTAAAATCTATTTTGAGCTTACCTAATTGTTGCAACGTTGCAATTACCGTTGTTGGCGTAACATACGCGCCAGGGCTAATCTGCCTTAAGCCTAACGTACCATCGAAAGGTGAACGAATAACGGTTTTATCAATCAGCGTTTGCGTGTATGCCATGTCAGCTTTGAGACTGTTTGCCTGGTTAACCGCTGCATCATAGTCGCTTTGATTTATACCACTTACCGCTAATAATTTACTTAACCTTTCCACAGTTGTATTTGCAAGATCAAGCTGCACTTTACTTTTTTGATATTGCGCAACAAGATCTGCACTGTTTATTTTTGCAAGCACAGTACCTTTTGTAACATGTTTTCCTTCGGGAATATTCAGGTAAGTGAGCCTGCCGCTTACTTCCGGGTGAAGCTCTACATTTTCATTAGCAATAACAGTTCCGTTTGCTTCCACTACATTATTAACTTTTTGCAATGACGCAACCATTACGTCTACAATTACAGGGCCGTCATTTTTAGGCTTAAGCGATTTGGTGGATTTACTTTTGCATGATGTGATTGTAATAGAAAGAAATATAAAAGATCCGAGAAAGGTGAAACGTATAATGTTCAGGTACATGCATGATTTTTTAAAATAAATCAAATATAGAAATATCCGGAGTTAAAATATTACAACACATATGACGCCAAAAAAAAAAGAATACTGCGAGTCGCGAAAAAAATTAGTTTAACAAGATGACCACGTTAAGGTGATAACAGAAAAAAGTGTTTCTTTGTTTTAAATAAAAAACAAATGCATCCTGTTGTAGGAATTATTATGGGCAGCGATAGTGACTTAAAAGTTATGGAAGCCGCCGCTGAAGTATTGAAAAAATTTGATGTTGAATTTGAGCTTACAATTGTATCGGCTCACCGTACGCCCATGCGCATGGTTGAGTATGCAACATCTGCGCATACGAGGGGCCTAAAGGTAATTATTGCCGGAGCGGGCGGCGCTGCACATTTACCGGGAATGGTTGCGTCTATAACTACACTACCAGTGATTGGTGTTCCTATAAAATCTTCCAATTCTATTGACGGATGGGATTCTGTTCTTTCAATTTTGCAAATGCCCAATGGCGTTCCGGTTGCTACTGTGGCTTTAAATGCTGCAAAAAATGCCGGGATTTTGGCTGTACAAATTTTAGCGGTGTCAAATAATTCCTTGACTGAAAAACTTATTGCTTTTAAAAAGGAGATGAAAGAAGAAGTGGAGAAAAAGGCAGGTGAGATGGAGAAAGGAAGGGATTAGTTTTTTACGCGAAGGCGCTAAGTTTATTAGGACACAGTTTGAAAAAATATTAGCGACTTTACTTCCTTTGCATCTTTGCGTGAAAATGTCATAATCTTATTCTTCCTCAATTACACAAAACTCCTGCTCAAGCGTTAATGAATTTTTATAAAGCATTTGTAAAAAATCATTTCCATGCTTTGCATAAAAGAGGATAAAATTTTCTGTTCGCTCCTGCAGATTTTCACCAGGAAACAATATTGAAAATATTTTTGCAAGCTGATTTTTTTGATCATCAAATTTTCTTTTTTCGGCGCGAAGCATTTTCTTTTCGAGATCAGATAATTTTTTTAAAGCCTTTACTTCAAGAGCTGTTGTGTGTTCTTTCAGGGTAATATCAATTTCTTGCGCAATTTTTTTAATAGAACCATACACACCTTGCAATGCCAATTTTTCCCCATCGAGATTTAAGCGATTCTTACTTTTATCAGTTACTATTTCATTTAATAAATTTTGTTTTCCTTTAAAAAGATCATGCGAACCCACATTTATTTTCTTCATTAATATTTGAATTTTCTTTTCTATAATTAAAAAAGAATTTCTTAAAACCAACATTGGAAAAGGAACGTGATAATGATTAAATAAATTTTTTAACTGAAGCCAGTAAGCAAGTTCGCCACCACCGCCAATAAAAGCAATATTTGGCAAAACCATTTCCTGGTAAAGCCCACGCAATATTACATTGGGGCTAAAATTTTCAGGATGCTCATGCAACTCGCTCATTAATCCTTCTTTGGTAAAAACAATATCAGTGTCATCTACAACAAAGCTTTTACTCGATTGCACAATTCTGTTCCTGATATTTTCTTTGAAATAAAATAAATTGATTTCTCTTGGCTGCGCCTGGACTTTATATTTTTTTGATAATTTATCAGAAGTTTTATCTACAATTTCCGAAGGGGTATTCTTAAAAATATCATCTTCAAAAATCGGGATCATCAATTTTTTAAAAGCAATGTTATCAGGCAAAAAAACAATAAGGCCAAAGCTCTTGAAAAGATGATGTACTAACAAAAAAGTTGCATCCTGAACAGTGGAATTTTTTTTGAAGCAATTTTTTAAAACATCAATTATTTCCTGGCCATATTTTTCAACAGATATTCTTCCCGAAATTTCATCTATTAGCTTCAATAAATTATCATCAATAATCATACGGCCTATAGCGCCACTTTGCTTTGTTTGCCATTCATATTTTTCCCCATCAACTATTACATGATTTAATTCTAAAAAATCTGCATCCTCGCTTCCCATAAAAAAAACAGGAATGAAATTATATTCCGGCAGTTTATTTTTTAAATCACCTGCAAGCTTAATTGCATGAAAAATTTTATAAATAAAATATAAATGTCCTGTAAAAATATTCGGCTGGTGTGCAGTGCAAATCGTAAAAGTATTTTCATTAAGAAGCGCGGTGATGTTAGCTTCTACGTTTTCACTACCATCTATATTTTTATATTGATCCTGCAGCTGTTCTACAAGAAGCTGCCGGTTTGTATTGAATTTTTTTCTTTGAGAAATAGCAGATTTTATTCCTTCTATATTTACAGGATGCTCATAAAATTCTTTCAACTTTTCCGGCTCGCCGATATAATCCAAAACAATTTTAGAAAAATTTGTTGTTTGTGAATAGGGAATATATGTAGGTTGAAATGCCCGGCTCATCAGTAATTTTTAAAAGTGAGCAAAGATATAATGAAAAAATTGAGACAATTTGATGGAATTGTCTTACTGAAAATTTAAAAATGTGGAAATGTTTTATAAAAATACAATAGAGAATTTTTAAAAACGTTAAGTAGAAGCCCGTATTGCATACGATTGCCAACTACCCATACTGAAAAATCGCTTTTGAAATAAATATGAATAAAACAAAAGAATTTAAGTATATCCAAAGCTTCGATTCCATGAGGGGTTTTGGCTGCCTGCTGGTATTAGTGGCACATGGAAGTTATGGATTAATGAAAGGTGCATGGGTGGCACTTGATCTTTTTTTTATTGTAAGTGGTTTCCTCATTACTTCGTTACTTTTAAAAGAATATTTAAAAACAAGTGATATCTCCTTTAAAAAATTTTATTGGCGCAGAGCTTTAAAAATTCTTCCGCCTTTATTTATTTGTATATTATTAGCGAATATATTATGGCCTTTTACAAATTTTGAGCCTGGAGCGAATCAGGCACTTGCTACATCGGGGGGTTTATTTTATTTCATAAATTTTTTGCAGGAAAATATTACAGGTAATTTGCTTCATCTATGGTCGCTTTCTGTAGAAGAACATTTTTATCTTTTCTGGCCTTTGCTAATGCTCTTTTTTATAACAAAAATTTCTTTTAAAAAGAGAATATGGTTTTTGATAATATTGATGTTTATTGTAGGAATCGTTAGAATAGGAATATTCAATAGTTATCTTTCATGGTCGTTGTTTACTATTGATTCATACAGATCTACTTTCTGCAGAATTGATAGTATTTCTTTAGGTGTGCTTTTGGCTTTCATTGCAAATAAAGGATCAACAAAATTAAGTACGGTAAGCGACTCAAAAGTTTCAATACTTATCTGTTTAATTTTATGTATCTATGGTGTTATAATATTCACCGTTTCCGCAACAAATACTTATTTGAATAACGGAGGGTTTATTATTACAAACTTTATTGCCATATTTACTATATTGCTTGCCATAGAAAAACCTAATCACTATTTATATGGTAATAAATCTTTACAATGGATAGGTAAACGCTCTTACGGCCTTTATTTATACCATTTTCCTGTTTTTATGTTTTTAGAACAATTCAGGCAGTGGCATAATCATGTAAGCTTCTTATTTATATTTTTTCTTAAAATTTCTATTTCTATTGTTTTAACTGCGATTTCTTATAAATACATAGAGGAACCTATTTTGAAATACAAGAAGAAGCTTAATAGTAGCAAACTACAAAAACCAAATTTAAAGGCCGATAAAAATACTTTAGAACGTGCATAATCTATATTGAGTAACAAAACCTTAATTGAATTTTCTCTCTTTTTTTATTAAACCATTTCTTATTGTTTATTACCATAGTCTTCAGAAGTGGCATTCATTTTCCAAATATTCCTTATAAAAACACTTGTCCGTGTTGTATTCGCAGCGATCGCTAATCAATGCGGACAGGCATTACTGTTATTATTATATAGTGTATAATCGCAAAGCAGGTAATTAAAGACATCTTACTTGGCTTAATAATTTATTAGTTTTTAGATAAAAAAAATTAATAGCTTTAATCTGTAAGTTATATTCTCCACCTCTAAACGATAGTGGTATGCAAAACTCCCGACGTGATTTTATAAAAAAAACAGCTATTACTACAGCAGGC
>JBEPVC010000059.1:0-9694 GCA_041691235.1 Chitinophagaceae bacterium | reverse complement strand
GATTGGATTAAGATAGCAAGAGACTTTATTTTCATGGAAAGCGAAGTTATTTTAAAATTATTCTTAAACGATTCTATTAGTCTATTATTATTTTCTTAAAAAATAAATCTTAAACATCCGTTCAATTAATGTTTCAAGCATTTGATTCAAGGAACGGCTTCAATTTTTCTTTATCAGTTTTTGCAGCAATTTTTTATACCCCACAAGAGCAACTCCTAACACTCCGCCTCCTTTTTGAACAAGATTTACATATTGGTTGCCATCGGCGTCCAAAACATCGGATACAACGAATGGCCGGGCGGTAGCAGAAAATGTTGATCTAAGCTGCTTAAGGCATTCTAATACTTCAGGGTGGTTGGTAAAATCTTCAGTAGCCAGAGGAGTTTTAGAAGTTTTTTTTACTTCAGGCATCTTAATGTTTTAATTGGGTTTCCAAAAATAGCAGATAGGACTTGTAATTATCAAAAGCGCACGATAAAAAGTTATTAATACATGTGCATAAAGAGGCATGCACTTATTTCATGCATAGGCACAAGAAAAAAATTAAGGCAAATAAAAACTAATTCGGATATGAATAGGGATCAGGAATGTATATAGCTGTCAAGATGATTAATGGTTTGCTGCTGTTTTAAAATAGTTTCTTTTACGACATCGGTTATTGAAATAATTCCGTGCAACTTATCATCTTTAAAAACGGGGAGATAGCGTATTTTACTGTCGGTCATCAGTTCCATACAATGCTCAATTGTATCGTTCGGTTTTATATGAGGTAAATCGCTCGACATGATTTCTGCAACTTTTGTATCAGTAGAATTTTTACCTTTTAATATAACCTTACGGGAATAGTCTCTTTCAGTTACGATGCCTAGATATTCTTCGTCTTTCATTACGACCACAGAACCAATATTGTTGTCAGCCATTATCTTTAGTGCATCAAAAACTGTTGTTTCCGGCAACACTGAAATAGCATTGCTGCCTTTTCGTATAAGGATATCTGTAACATAATTCATAATAAAAGGTTTTAAAGTAAATTACGAAAAGAATTGACAAAAGACAAAATAAATTGGTTCAAAATGCTGTGCAGTGTGAAGGTAAAAAGCAAATTAGGTGTTAATTTTGAGTATCTTACCTGGGAACCAGCTATTAGCACCCGAAGAATTTTTTTTTGAAAATTTGCGAATGTAGAATTATATCCCTAATTTCGGGTCAATCCAAGTTGATTAACCATTCCCTTAGAATAACTTTCTTTATTCCGATCCTAAGAAAGCCTGCTGTTTTAATTATTCGCTTAAATCTTAAATCGTAGGTTATGAAAAAAGTTTACTCAACTGAAATTAAAGACACCCTGGTAGCTCTTGCTATTATCGGCGGTTTTTTTGGACTGATGGCGGCAATAGCCATTCTATTTGGTCTATAAAATTGCCACGGGTACCAAGTAATTCAACCTTCCGGATTCTTTTAGAAAACTGAAGGTTTTTTTATGTCTTCATATTAAAGCCTATTTGACTTTTAATAAATTGTTGCTTTCATCCGCATCCATAAAAATGTCAGTAATCAGCCGCACTGATTCCAGAGATTTTTTGCTACTAATGTTTATACTAGCCTGCTTTTGATTTTCTACCCAAATCTCTGGTGATTTATGAACGACCTGTGTACTTCCATCTTTAAAATTTAATTGCAGATCTACCGGAACAGGGAAGCCGCCGATATTTTGAATGTTCACCTGGTAATTGTCGTTTGACTGATGAATATTGTCAACAGAAAGATCAATATAATTATTACTAAAGAACCATGCATTCCAAAACCAGTTAAGGTTTTGCCCTGAAATATTATTGAATGTGTAAAAGAAATCCCAGGGAATTGGATGCTTGCCATGCCAACGATCCATAAAGCCGTGAAGACATTTTCTGAACATATCGTCTCCCAACAAATCCTTTAATGCAAAATATGCCAATGATGGCTTGCCATATTCATTATTTCCCAAACCGCGGCCCGAGAGATTCTCGCCCGGCGTTATAATGGGAAGATCTTCATCGGCATTGTCATCATATATCCAACTTTCAATTCTGAATTGTTTATAAAAATCATTTGCTGAATCTTTTGAGATTATGGTGCTCCCATATAACAACTCAAAAGTTGTTGCCCAGCCCTCATCCATAAATCCGTAGCGTGTTTCATTAATGCCCATATAAAATGGAAACCATGTATGTGAAATTTCATGCTCTTCTACAAATCTTGAAAAATTAAGATCTTGATAAGTTTCATCATTAGCCATCATAGGATATTCCATGCCGGCATATCCCTGGAAAACTGTCATTTTAGGAAACGGATATGCAACGCCTGGCCACTTGGTCGATAAAAAACTTAGCGCGCTCTGCCCAAACTCAACGGCATGATGAAAATCTTTTGCGGTATCATTAAATGCTGATTGTATGCTTGCACGGCGTTTTGTTTTTTCATCAACTACAACACTTGATGCATCCCATACAAAATGGTCGCTAAGGCCTAGCGCTACGTCTGAAATATTTTTATAGGTGAAAATCCAGGTGTTCTCCGCCTTTTGCGTAGTAATATTTTTTGAAGCAAGATCATTGGCCGTTGCAATGTGCATGACATTATCCGTCTTCATAGATTCATTCAAGCGTTGCACATAAGTTGGCTGAAGCACTTCACTTGCATTTTTAAGATCACCGGTTGCCCATACAATATAATTCTTAGGAACTTTTATATTAAGAACGTAGTCATTAAAATCATTATAAAATTCCAAAGCATCATTGTGATCGATATCATCCCAACCGGCATAATCATCATACACAGCGACTCTTGGATAAAAATAGGCAAGATAATAAGTAGTAGAATCTATCATACCTTCTCTCCCACTTTGAAGTGAGATCTGAAAATGCCAGTCAAAGGTTAATCGCACCGAATCGTGCGGCAATAAGGGGTTTGTTAAACGTGTAAACTGAACAGTGGGAGAAAATTCCCTATTGTTCCATTGTTTTGATTCACCGTTTATTGAAAATGCATCTACGTGTACGCCATTCGTTAGATAATCGTTTTGCGCTGTGCCTAACCGTGGCGCTCCGGGCTTATGAATGTTTTGAATAAATTTAAACACCAGCGCTTTAAGCGTATCCGGACTATTGTTTATGTAAGTAATTTGTTCCGTTCCCTTAATATTCCGGTCAGGAGTCATTGCAGTTACGGTGATGGTATAATGTGCCGTATTCTGCCAATAATTTTTCCCGGGCCATCCGTCATTAGACCTCGTCATTTTTTTATACGACTTCTTTACATCTCGTGGCCAGTAAAGATTTTGCGCCTGCAGATAAAATGAAAAAGACGCAAGGACTAATAAAAATAATGCTCGCTTCATATTATATATTTAAAAACTAAAATAGAACTAAAGGCATTGCAACAAAAAGCTTTTTGATAAAAGGCGAAAATTGGGTTTAAGCTATTTATGTGCCAGATAAAGGTGTCGCTTTTCTACTAACATTATCTCTTACTACAAATTCTGGAATCAATATTGTACAACTTTTAAAAAAAATTATGGAAAATAAAAACGAATTAGAAGATTTGCACAGGCAATCCATTGAAAAGATAGAAGCATATTTAAAGACAAAAGAAAATTTTAAAGATGAACACCATGAAAAGATTAATGCCGCAAAAAACAAATGGCAGAATTCATGGACTGATTTTATGGATGTGCTTCGATATCTTGAAACAATTGAAATTTAAAAATATTTCGGTTATCATGTGCATCTAACCGTAGAGTTTCTATACTACTTCTTCGAAACGGAATTGTATTTTCTTAAATATTGTCTTGCTATAGTACCCGATTGTTTAAGATCACTGTCTTTCCATTCGCCGTCAGAGGCAGCGCCAGACTGCAATACAGAGCAAGTTTCATTCTTGTCTGATACAGACCATGTAATCCAGCTTATCTTATTTTTTTCAGCCCAGTCAATCCATTTTTGCCATTCATCTGTATCAATTTTTCCATCACCGCTTGCTTCCATTCCTGCTGATTCAGAAATAAAGACCGGCAGGCCTTTGCTTAATGCATAATCAGTTCTGTCTCGCAACCATTGCTTATGCGTGCCTGCATAAAAATGCATTGTGTACATAATATTTTTAAAACCAGTTATAGGATCATCAGCCGGAAGATTAATATCCTGATCCCAATGGGGGCAACCTACCAGGATAATGTTATCGGGATCAATAGCTCTTATCATTGAAATAAGTTCTGTTGAATATGCTTTTACTTCTGGCCAAGTTGCCGTTTCTGGTTCATTGAAGAGTTCGTAAATAATATTGGGATACTTAGCATACTTCTGTGACATTTCTTTAAAAAATATTTTTGCCGCGTCAAGCTGAACATGATGACAATGCCAGTCAATAATAACATAGATTCCCTCTTTAATTGCTGCATCAACCACTGCTTCAATTTTGTCTTTCGAGTCGTTTGGGTTTTGCAAATAGCCATTTGCGGGCTCTACACCCATTGCGGCCCGAAGTACAGTACAGTCCCAGTCTTCATGCAACCATTTTACAGCGCCGGCATTATAAAACCTTGGCCAGAAATTATGCCAGCCAAAACTCATGCCTCTTAATACTACATCATTGTTGTGTTCATCTTTCAGCTGCGTTTTATCTATATGTAACCGTCCATGTATTTTTACGGATTGTGCATTTGCTATGCTAATAAAGAAAAGATACAGAGCAAGAAAAACTGGTTTCATTTAATTTATTTATTATTTCAAATTGTTATTATAATCGAGGGTATAAATTTAATTTATGCCGTTTAAACCAATCACATTTTTTAAGCGGCGCAATTTTTTTTACATTTGCCATCTTTAAAACTAAACCAATTTTTAATGATTAGTGAAAATGGCTCCTCTATTCTGCAGGTTGAAGGTTTAAATGTTTTTTATGGAAGTTTCCAGGCTGTAAAAGATGTTTCGTTTAAAGTAAATGCCGGTGAAATTTTTGGTCTTCTTGGACCTAACGGTGCCGGTAAGACGAGCACTTTAAGCGCGGTAGAAGGTTTATTAAAACCGGCATCCGGCGAAATCACTATTGCGGGAAATAATATAAGAAAACAACCTTTGCAGGCAAAAGCGAATATGGGCGTGCAATTGCAGGCCACCAGCTTTCAACCTGAGCTTAATATTACTGAAATAATAAAATTATATGCAGGTATTTATGGCATTTCGCTTACTAATCAAAAATTAAATTCCATTTTACAGGATATAAAACTGGAAGAGTCTGCATCAAAAAAATTCGGCCAGCTATCCGGAGGGCAACAACAAAGAGTTTCCCTTGTAATTGCCACGATACATGATCCTGTGCTCGTGTTGCTCGATGAGCCAACTTCCGGGCTTGATCCACAATCGCGCCGCCAGCTTTGGGAGCGCATAGAAGCTATCCGTGGAAAAGGACATGCCGTTTTACTTACAACGCATTCAATGGAAGAAGCAGAAGCTGTTTGTGACCGTATTGCTATTATAGATCACGGAAAAGTAATTGCGATTAACACGCCTAATGCTTTGATAGAGCTGCATCGAAACGATCTGAATGTAATAGCAGTATCACGTAAAGGAAAAATAACACTTGAAGATGTATTCATCGGCCTTACCGGCCGCACCGTTCGTTCATAATAAACTTTTAAAAAATGGAGTCAAACATACCCAGGCCATCTGCAGCATTCATGTCGCTGCTTCGCGCAGATTTCACAACGCAATGGCGTAATCGCCGCTCCGTGTTGATGGCGCTTTTAGTACCAATAGTTATTTTGATGTCATGGAAAGGACTTATAGACAAATTCGGTGGCCCTTTTGTCCTTTCTATTTCCATTACTATAGGCCTTACAGCCATTGGCATTATGGGCTATGCAATTTCGATTGCGCGTGACCGTGATAAAGGTGTTTTTCAGCGTTTACGCGTAACACCTGTTCCAACATTTTTTATAATGCTCAGCCGGCTGGCCGTACAACTTGTTATGATAGCCTTTCTCACGATATTAGTTTTTATCGTGGGCAATAACTATGATAAAGTTACTCTTACACCCGCTGGCTACTTACTTACTTTTATAACCGCATTCATTGGCGGTGCCGTGTACCTGGGCCTCGGGCAATTAATTGTTGGCCTGGTTAAAAATTCTGACACCGTTAATTCAACTTCACGTCTTGTTTATATAGCATTTATTATGTTAGGTATGTTTGGCGAGCTGGGCATGTTTGGCATTCAGCTGAAAGATATTATACACTGGTCGCCTTTTGGAACAGTGAAAACTGTGCTGGCGGCCAGTATGGAGCCTGCAACATGGACAAGCCAAACTTCTGTTGCACTAGCTGCTACTGTTATCTATGCTGTTGTATTTTCATTTCTTGGTATTAAATGGTTTAAGTGGGAATCGAGATAATGCGTGGCGATTTTTAATGTAATGCTTGCGTGAATCATTAACTTTAGTAAAACTATTTTATGAAACAGCGTTTGCGCATTCTACTCTTCTTGCCCGTTATTATCATTCTTGCATTTGCATTACCGTCCCTGAAAAAAGATAAATGGCAATTACTTTTTAACGGGAAAGATTTAAGTGGCTGGGATACTTATATAGGTCCCCCACTCGATGATGCAGGAAAAAAAATAACTGATATTCCTGTTGGATTGAATACAGATCCCAATCATGTTTTTACAGTTGTTGATGATAACGGAGAAAAAGTCATTCGTATTTCCGGGGAGCAATGGGGTGGCATTATTACAAAAAATGAATTTGAAAATTTTCGTTTGCAATTAAAATTTAAATGGGGCCATTTATTATGGGGACAAAAAAAAGGAAAGAAAAAAGATAGCGGACTATTATATTTTTCTGTAGGTGATTATGGTGCAGATTACGGTGCATGGATGCGTTCACAAGAGTTTCAAATAGAGGAAGGAAATTGTGGGGATTATTGGGGCGTAGCTGGCGGTACGGAAGATATTCCGGTGGTAAAAAAAACCGATAGTGCTTATATATATGACACTGGAGGGGAGATAAAAAATTTCAGCGCTAACAGCCCGACAGGCCGGCATTGCATTAAACGCGGCGATGCAGAAAATCCTTCCGGCGAATGGAACACACTTGATCTTTATTGCCATGGTGATACAAGCGTTCATAGTATAAATGGAAAAGTAATGATGGTTCTATATCATTCACAGCAATATGATAATGGAAATGTTTCTCCGCTTAAAAAAGGAAGGCTGCAAATCCAATCAGAAGGTGCTGAAGTTTTTTATAAAGACATTAAAGTAATTGGTGTTGATGCAATACCCGCTGAATTATTAAAATAAATTTAAAGCTCAAAACTTTACTTCTGCTTATTTAATTTCATATCTCCTATTACCTGCGCCCGATCATCACAAGCATCAGACATAACTTTTAAAGTCATATCATCGCCGTTAATAGTAAACTTATAATTACCGATTGTATTATTATCACATTCACTGTGTCCAAAAAGTTTTTGAACAATCAGAACTGAATCCTTGACTGTAAACTTCATTGTCTCCATGCTCGAATTGTCCATGGCGTTTAAAACGTCGAGTGTATCGTTGCTAAAGCTGAATATTGCGTCAGTGGGATTATCAAGATTAAGTAAGCCTTTCCATTTTGTATTGGCGAGCTGAGCGTTTACGCCAACCGTTATAAAGGATATAATCAATATGAACAAAACTTTTTTCATGACAAAAAATTTTAAGAGTTTTTGATTTTGAATTCTAAATCTACAAATTAAATTCACATCTAAAATAATTTTTTAACCGGTAAGCGGTTAATAAATTTGTTCAGGCATGCCTGGCAAATCACTTTGAATTTCCCCAGCCTGAACTTTGACAAATACTGCCGTATGAAAATAGCGTTTGCCACTTACTAATTTGGTAGTTTATTTTATTAATAATAATTGTACATTGGCAAATCTTTCCTTAAACTTATTGCAATGAGAAAATTAATGTTTTTAGGCCTTCTTGTTATTTGTATTAAATCCTTTTCGCAAACAACTGATACAAGCAAGACAGCGCCATGGAGAAAAATCTACCGGGCGACAACAACTAAAATAAATGACCTTGTTCATACCAAATTAGATGTGCGGTTTGATTATAACAAGTCGTGGATGTATGGTAAAGAATGGGTAACTCTGCACCCGCATTTTTATCCTATAGATTCTTTAAATCTCGATGCAAAAGGAATGACGATTAATGAAATATCGTTAGTAAAAGCAGGCAAAAATATTCCACTGAAATATTCTTATGACAGCATGAATCTTTTTATTTCTTTAGATAAAATGTATGAGGCAAACGAACAGTATACTATTTATATTGATTATATTTCAAGGCCTGATGAACGGCCACTTCCACCCAATTCAGTTGCGGGTTCCAAAGGATTGTATTTTATTAATCCAAAAGGAGAAGATAAAAATAAACCTATACAAATATGGACGCAGGGTGAAAGTGAATTTAACTCCTGCTGGTTTCCAACCATTGATAAACCTAATCAGAAAACAACAGAAGAAATAAGCATGACGGTGCCTGCAAAATATGTTACGATGAGTAACGGTTTATTGGTAAATAAAAAGACTAACGGTGACGGTACACGAACCGATACCTGGAAAATGAATGAACCCAATGCACCGTATTTATTTTTTATGGGAGTGGGTGATTATGCAATTATAAAAGATAAATATAAAAACAAGGAGGTAAGTTATTATGTGGAGAAATCTTATGCTTCGGTTGCAAGAAAGATATTCGGCTTAACGCCTGAAATGATCGCTTTGTATTCAAGGCTTACCGGTGTTGATTATCCGTGGGAAAAATATGTACAAATTGTTGGAAAAGATGATGAAGGCTTTTCAATGGAGAATACCAGCACAACAATGCATGGAGATTTTATAGAAGCTGATGCACGGCAATTGGTAGACGATAATCCGCAGGAACAAACTATTGCACACGAATTGTTTCACCAGTGGTTTGGTGATTACGTAACCTGCGAAAGCTGGGCCAATATTACCTTGAATGAATCTTTTGCTGATTATGGCGAAGCGCTTTGGAATGAATATAAATATGGAAAAGACGATGGTGATGCAACAATTTATAATAACATGCGTAACTATCTCGGCAGCCCCGAAAATGCCAGCATACCCTTGGTTCATTTTTACTATGCTGATAAAGATGATGTGTTTGATAATGTTAGTTATCCTAAAGGCGGATGTATATTAAACATGCTTCGCAACTATGTTGGCGACAGCGCATTTTTTAAATCGCTCAATCTTTATCTTACAAAACATAAATATAGTAATGCAGAAGCACAGGATTTGCGTTTGGCATTTGAAGAAGTTACCGGCCAGGATTTAAACTGGTTTTTTAATGAATGGTATTACGGTGCCGGGCACCCGAAGCTGGAAATTAATTATGATTACGACGCATCAACAAAAGCAGCAAAAGTTTTTATGAGGCAAACACAAATAGGTAATGCTTTTAAATTGCCCTTCGCTATTGATGTTTATGAAGGTGGAAATAAAAAGCGTTACAAAGTCTGGATGGAACACCAGGCAGATACATTTTCATTTGCTGCAAACGCTAAACCAAATCTGATAAATGTTGACGGCGATAAAATTTTGCTTTGCGAAAAAACAGATAATAAAACCTTAGATGAATTTAT
>JBEPVC010000058.1:0-9807 GCA_041691235.1 Chitinophagaceae bacterium | reverse complement strand
GAAGCTTTAAGAAAATTCATAAAGATTACGGGACTTAAAATGATTCAATGGCGCAATTTTAATATTGATCCGGATTGGTACTTAGGTAAAATTTGTGTTACAGATACGGGAGAATGTATTGGAGTAAAACAAATGATGCAATTAATAAAAGAAGAATTTCCGGATTTGAAATTTGGATATTTTAATCCCTCAATGGAAAGAATAAAAGGAGATTTTGAAATGGATTATGCGAAATAATTTTTTTTACTTCCTCATATATTTCCAGTTCCTTGATTTCCCTTTAATAAGCCATTCAATAGTTTGAGCAATTCTTTTATTTTTTGTTTCATCAGTTTTTGCTTCCGTTATCCATTCAAGATATTCATAACGGTGTGAAGGACTGAAATTTTTAAACGTAGCTGCAGCTGCTTTGTTTTTATTTAATGCTTTTTGAAAAGCACCAGGAATTTCAATCTCTTTTTTTGCGACTGTTTTTTTCTTTTCAACTTTTATATCGTCATCATTTAGTTTAATCGCCTCTTTTATCCAGGCAGTTAATTTTTTATCAGAAGGAAGATCTTTAACGCTTGTGATTCTGCCGAGATGGCCCATAGCGTTTTCATTTTTGGCTATCATTTCCTTTGCATCTTTCATAAGAGTTGTTTTCCAGAAACTAAATGCACAATGTTCTTTAAAAGCAGCCATGCTGCACATTATGCCTTTGTAATCAAAATGCGGGAAACCCCATTTAATGGTTTCTTCCACATTCGGACATGCTTCATGAACTATTTTTCTTAAGTGATTTAAAATTGGCTTTGCAAAATCGGCAGATTTTAAAATATATGCGTCAACACGCTTGTCTTGTTTACCCATGAGAAATTTGTTTTAATATAAATTTTAAACAAAATAATTATTTCATTTGGAAAAAGAAAGCTGCCAAATATAATGATTCTCTGAAAAAAATTATTTATATAAAAAAACCTTTCAATTGCTGAAAGGTTTTCTAAATATCTATGGGGGAAATTATAAGTTAAATGAGAAAATTATCTGCCTCTTCCTTGTGACCAGCTTCTGGTTCTTCTAAAACCACTGTGTGATGCAGGTTTGCGTGAAAGCGGATTTTTTTGAATCACCGGCGTTTGTACAAATTGCATTGTACTTGCAAAAGGGTGATCTTCAACAACCGGGATTGTTTGAGCAATCAATTTATGAATATCACGTAAAAATTCTCTCTCTTCCATATCGCAAAATGATAAGGCAATTCCTGAAGCGCCTGCACGACCCGTACGGCCAATCCTGTGCACATAAGTTTCCGGAATATTGGGTAATTCAAAATTAATTACATGACTTAAATCATCTATATCAATACCACGGGCGGCAATATCAGTTGCAACCAGCACACGAATTTTTCCGCTTTTAAAATTGTTTAAAGCATTCTGCCTAGCAGACTGTGTTTTATTTCCATGAATTGCATCTGCGCTTATCCTTGCACGATAGAGTTCCTTTGCAATTTTATCAGCGCCATGTTTTGTTTTTGTAAACACAAGGGCATTCTGTATGGTATTATTTTTTAAAAGATGAATAAGCAACTGTCGTTTATCATTTTTTTCAACAAGATAAATTGATTGATCTATTTTTTCTACAGTAGATGAAACGGGAGTAACTTCAACCCGCACAGGATTGGTTAGAATAGAATTGGAAAGTCTTGATATTTCCGGTGGCATTGTTGCAGAGAAAAATAACGTCTGCCTTTTTACAGGGAGCTTTGCAATAATTTTTTTTACATCATTGATAAAACCCATGTCAAGCATTCGATCGGCTTCGTCCAACACAAACATTTTTATATGTTGAAGACTAATTAATCTTTGCGACATCAGGTCGAGTAACCTTCCTGGTGTGGCAGTTAGAATATCAACGCCCCTGCGTAATTGATTAACCTGGTGATATTGAGAAACACCTCCAAATACAACCATGTGCTTAAATCCTGTGTACTTTCCATAAGCTTCAAAGCTTTCATCAATCTGGATAGCAAGTTCGCGTGTAGGAGTAAGAATAAGCGCTTTGATATTATTGTTTTCAACCTCGTGATTTTTTTGCAAAAATAAATTTTGCAGGATAGGGATAGCAAACGCAGCCGTTTTTCCGGTGCCTGTTTGTGCACATCCTAATAAATCTTTTCCACGAAGTAATTCAGGAATGGATTGTTCCTGAATAGGAGTAGGTATAGTATAACCCTCCATTTCGAGCGCCTTTAATATCGGCGCAATTAAATGCAATTCTTTAAAATTCAAAATCTGGTATTTTATGTAAATGATAACTTTCTGAAATCAAAAATGATCTGAAAGTTTGTTTCGAATATGCTCAGAACCTATGACTTGATGAGCTTTTACCTGAAGGGAAGATGATCCAGTCTGCTA
Source organism: Chitinophagaceae bacterium (assembly GCA_041691235.1). Taxonomy (GTDB): domain Bacteria; phylum Bacteroidota; class Bacteroidia; order Chitinophagales; family Chitinophagaceae; genus Ginsengibacter. The sequence goes on along the minus strand of JBEPVC010000058.1, from coordinate 7,411 downwards.
AGTAGGAGTATATAATTATTTGCAAATATACATTTTTTATGTTTCATTAGTGTTTAAAGCGATACATAAGAATGCATACCCGGCTTTTATGCTATTTTATAAGTAAACAGTTAGTTTTGGTTAACGGCAAATAGTAAACGCTTTTTTCTTAAAGTTGTTGTATAAATCCAGGTAACTATCTTCTACATTCTGTCAGGAACAGAAATGCCCAATAGTTGAAGGCCGCTTTTTATAACCGTTGCTGTCATTACGGCGAGGTGTAAACGCAAATTTTTCTTTCCATCATTTTCTGCATTAGCTACTGAATGTTCCGCATAAAATGAATTAAAAGTTTTTGCCAAATGGAAAACATAATTAGCGATGACAGAGGGATTCAATTCTTCTGCTGCCTGTGAAATTATATTCTCATATTTCTCAAGAAAAATTATAAGTTGTTTTTCGAGAGGTAAAAGTTTTTCATTGTCAATTGTCTCCCGAAAGCTATCGGGATGTCCATTAATTGATTCGCTGACTTTCCTTAAAATCGATTGAATTCTTGCATAAGTATATTGAACAAATGGTCCTGTGAAGCCATGAAAATCTATACTTTCTTCAGGATTAAAAATCATTCTCTTTTTTGGATCCACCCGCAATAAATAAAATTTCATTGCACCCATCCCCAGCGTTTCATATAAAGCCTTTAATTCTTCCTCTGTAAAATCTTTTACCTTCCCCAATTCCTCTGTGTGATGTTTAGAGGTAGCAATCATTTCATCAATCAAATCATCGGCATCAACTACAGTTCCTTCACGGCTCTTCATTTTCCCCGTAGTAAGCTCAACCATTCCATAGCTTAAATGAAGAATTTTGTCAGCAAATGGAAATCCAATCTTGCGACAAATCTCTTTAAGCACCTTCATGTGATAAATTTGCTCATCACCAATTACATAAATGCTTTCATCTAAATTATATTTTTCAAATTTCTCTTTAACCAAACCAATATCCTGTGTAATGTAAACTGAAGTGCCATCGCCTCTTAATAAAAGCTTTTCATCGAGTCCTGCCTCAGAAAGATCGATCCAAACACTTCCATCTTCTTTTTTATAAAACGAGCCATCTTCAAGGCCCTTTCTTACAAATTCTTTTCCCAGAATGTATGTTTGACTTTCATAAAATGTCTGATCGAAATCGCTGCCTATTCTTTTGTAGGTTTCATCAAAGCCCTTATAAACCCAGCCATTCATTTTATTCCAAAGTTCCAATACGCCTGGCTTTCCTTCTTCCCATTCCAACAACATCTGTTGTGTTTTTTTCATTATGGGCGCTTCTTTTTCTGCCTGCTCTTTTTTAATTCCTGCTCCAATTAGTTCTTCAACTTCTTTTTTATATTCATTATTAAATTTCACATAGTAATCACCAACAAAGTGATCGCCTTTTTCATTTGTTGATTCAGGAGTGGCTCCGTTAGCAAACTGCTGCCAGGCTATCATGCTTTTGCAAATGTGAATGCCGCGATCGTTTACAATACTTGATTTATAAACTTCGTTGCCATTTGCTTTTAAAATTTCTGCAACGCTCCATCCAAGAAAATTATTTCTTAAATGACCAAGGTGCAAAGGCTTGTTTGTATTTGGCGATGAATACTCAACCATTACCTTTTTATGGTTCAATATTTTTTTCCCAAAACAAACATCGCTGTAATTCTTTTGAAGAAACGATATTAAAAATTCATCAGAAATATTGAGATTTAAAAAAGCTTTTATAACATTAAATCCAGAAATCAAACCCGGGTTGCTTTTAACGATGTGTTCCCCCAATTCCTTACCTAAAGTTTCGGGAGATTTTTTTAGTGGCTTTAAAAGAGTAAAAAGAACAACAGTATAATCGCCCTCGAATTCAGGCTTTGTTTCATTAACCTGGAAATCTTTTTCAGAAAATTCGTGTGCATATAATTTGCTTAAACTTTTAACTACTAAAGAAGATATATTCGTGGACAATGACATGTGCTTAAAATGATTTGCAAAATTAAGCACTGTTAGTCAATAAACTTTTTTCAATAGAAAGACAGGTTTAATGGCAATATAAGTTTATGTGTGGAACAGATGTACTGAACGAATATTTTATATTTATTCCCTAAACTCAAACGAATGAAAACAAATATTTTACTTCTCCTTATTTTTTTTATTTCAATAAAAAGTATAGCACAGAACTCAACGCAGGGTAAGCCTTGCTCTTTTCCGGAAGCCTCGCAGTTTGATTTTTGGACTGGCGATTGGAATCTTACATGGAATGATACAAGCCACGGTACCAACCATATTTTAAAAATTATGGATGGTTGTACCATTAATGAAAATTTTAATGATCCTTCTTCAAAGTATATAGGGCAAAGCTGGAGCGTTTATAATCCATCTTTAAAAAAATGGCAACAAACATGGGTTGATAATACAGGCTCATACATTACGTTGGATGGGACTTTTGAAAACGGCATCATGACGCTCACTACGCAATCCCAAAAAATGTCTGATGGCTCTCAAATAATTTATCACATGGTTTACTACAATATCACTCCGCAAAAATTTGATTGGAAATGGGAATCTTCCACTGATGCTGGTAATACATGGAAAGTAAATTGGTTGATTCATTATAGCAGAAAATCCTGATCGTATCTGTCTAAATTATCTTAAATCATCTTCATTCTTTTTACTGACTGATTAAATTGTTACTTTTGCGCCTTCAAAAAAAAGTAGCAGAATGGTTAGTGTAAATAATGTAACGTTAGCTTATGGCAAACGGGTTTTGTTCGACGAAGTAAATCTCAATTTTACAAAAGGTAATTGTTATGGTATTATAGGCGCGAATGGTGCAGGTAAATCTACATTCTTAAAAATAATAAGCGGCGAAATTGACCCCAATAAAGGTTCCGTTAGTATTTCTCCTGGCGAACGTATGGCTGTGCTAAGGCAAGACCAGTTTGAATTTGATGAAGTAACTGTTTTGAATACCGTAATGATGGGCCATAAAAGAATGTGGGATGTAATGCAGGAAAAAGATGCCATTTACTTGAAAGAAGATTTTAATGAAGAAGATGGAATGAAAGCAGGACATCTTGAAGCAGAGTTTGGTGAAATGGGGGGTTACACAGCCGAGAGCGATGCAGCAACATTCCTGAACGAGTTAGGTGTATCAGAAGAATTGCATCAGATGCTTATGAAAGATATCGGGGCGAATATTAAAGTAAGAGTATTATTGGCACAGGCACTTTTTGGAAATCCTGATATTTTATTATTAGATGAACCTACGAACAACCTTGACGTTGAAACAATCTTATGGCTTGAAAATTTTTTAGCTGACTATGAAAATATTGTTTTAGTTGTGAGTCATGATCGACATTTCCTTGATGCCATATGTACGCATGTTGCAGATGTTGATAAGCAAAAAATAAAAATCTATACAGGTAACTATACTTTCTGGTACGAAAGCAGCCAGTTGGCAGCAAGGCAGGCAACTGACAAGAACAAAAAAACGGAGGAGAAGAAAAAAGATCTTCTTGAATTTATTGCACGCTTCAGCGCAAACGCATCAAAAAGCAAACAAGCTACTTCACGTAAAAAGGCGCTTGATAAATTAGTGTTTGAAGATATTACGCCAAGCAATCGAAAATATCCGGGGATAATTTTTAAACCTGAAAGAGATGCTGGAAATCAAATTTTAAATGTTCAAAAGCTTACTAAAAGTATTGATGGCAGAGTGCTTTTTAATAATGTAAATTTTGATGTGGTGAAAGGACAGAAGATTGCTTTCTTAAGTAAAGATCCTGTTGCCCTTACTTCATTTTTTGAAATTATTAATAACAGGATGAAAGCTGATAGCGGAAAATTTGAATGGGGAACAACCATTACAACAGCCTATCTTCCCAACGATAACACAGAATTTTTTACAAGCAGCTTAACCCTGATGGATTGGCTTCGGCAATATGTTCCGGATCATTATACAGATGTTGATGAAGATTTTTTAAGAGGATTTTTAGGCAAAATGCTTTTTAGTGGCGATGAGATCAAGAAAAAAACTACAGTGCTTAGCGGAGGTGAAAAAGTAAGATGTATGATAAGCCGTATGATGTTGCAAAATCCAAATGTTGTTATTCTTGATGAGCCAACTAACCATCTTGATCTTGAAAGCATCACAGCATTCAATGATGGAATGCTAACATTTCCAGGAATAGTTTTATTAACAACGCACGACCATCAATTTATGGATACAGTTGCTAATAGAATTATTGAAATAACACCCAAGGGAATTATTGACAGGCTTTGCACCTACGATGAATATCTTGCAGATGAGCGAATAAAAAATCTGCATACAGAATTATATAACTAACAAAAATTTTAAAGAATTTAAAAAGTTAAAATAAAATCAGAAAAGGTGAAACTTGCTATCTGAATTATATAATTAATATTTTTGGTACACAATTAAACATAAATCAACAGCATCTTAAAATCAACAGTATGAAAAAAACAAGCTTATCACTTGCATTTATTTTCCTTGCATTGGCCGCGGTAAACGCACAAACTTACAAAACTGCCATTGGCGCTAAGTTTTACACAGGAGATGGATCAATTGGAGGTATCAACATCCGGTATTCCACAGCACAACACACAGCTTTGGAAGGTTCATTGCTCTTTTTTAGCGGAGGTATAGGCATAGAAGGTTTATATCAATACCAGGGCGATATAGCCGGTGCAGAAGGCTTGCAATATTTTGTTGGCGGTGGTGGCTTGCTTGGTTTTGGTACCGGTCATAATAACAGCAGCGCTCTTTTTGCACTGCGTTTAACCGGCGGCGTTGATTACAAATTTGCAGACGCGCCAATAGATATAAGTCTTGGATTTGATCCATTTTTTTACCTTGCTCCTTCAACAGGCTCCAACCTTGCATTAGGCATTGGTTTAAGGTACGTTCTTAAATAATTGTACATAATGTTCCATAAAAAAATTCCCTGTCATTATCGTGATTGGGATTTTTTTTAGCTTTATAACCAAGTAATGCGAAAAAGAATAATTGCGTTTATAGATTTTTTTTATTCTCCATTTAAAAGATTTATGCCTTTGCAAACCTTCCGTTACGCAGTTTGCGGAGGTAGCAATATGCTGCTCGATATTGCTTTCTATTTTATCAGTTATAATTTTATTCTTCATAAAAAAATACTCAATCTCGGTTTCGTAGCTTTTCAGCCTTACACAGCAGCTTTATGGATGGCATTTTGCATCAGCTTTCCTGTAGGTTTTATTTTATCAAAATACATAGTGTTTAATCAGTCGCAGTTAAAAGGTAGGATTCAATTGTTCCGCTATATTTTAATTGTAATCGTAAACCTTATTCTTAATTACTCCATTTTAAAATTGCTGGTGGAAGCATTTCATTTCTATCCAACTATTGCCAGGGCATTTACTACATGTGTTGTAGTGGCATTTAGCTATCTTTCTCAAAAGCATTTTACTTTCAAAACTGCAAATACGGTAGTTGGGCAAATTGATGATTAAGTCAATAGTCAATTAGTCAATGTTCATTACTTAATAGCAGTAGTTAATAGTTTAACTAGCCCCTCAAAAGTTTTTAAAGTTTTATAAATGAGTCATTGATTAGTTGACTTAATGACTTTTATAACCTTTAAAAACATTATAATAAAACGTCTGCCATTTTTGCACTTTCTATCATTGGCACAAACCTTGTCAATAAGTTTTCAATAATAAAAAATCAAGATTATGGCAAAAATTATTGGTATCGATTTAGGTACAACAAATAGCTGCGTTGCAGTTATGGAAGGTAATGAGCCCGTTGTAATTGCAAATGATGAAGGCCGCAGAACTACACCTTCTGTCGTTGCATTTTTGAAAAACGGAGAACGCAAGGTAGGCGACCCTGCAAAGCGCCAGGCAATTACCAATCCAATGAATACTATCACAAGTGTGAAGCGTTTTATGGGGCATAAGTGGGATGAAGTAACCTCTGAAGTAGGCCATTGGAGCTATAAAGTTATAAAAGGTGATAATAATACAGTTCGTATTGACATAGATGGCAGGCCTTATACGCCGCAGGAAATTTCTGCAATGATTCTTCAGAAAATGAAGAAAACTGCGGAAGATTATTTGGGCCAGGAAGTAAACGAAGCGGTAATAACTGTTCCGGCATATTTTAATGATGCGCAAAGACAGGCGACAAAAGAAGCCGGTGAAATAGCAGGTTTAAATGTTCGCCGTATAATAAACGAACCTACTGCGGCAGCACTTGCTTATGGATTAGACAAAAAAAGTATTGATCAAAAAATAGCAGTGTTTGACCTTGGCGGTGGTACTTTCGATATTTCAATTTTGGAATTAGGAGATGGCGTTTTCGAAGTAAAATCTACCAATGGTGATACTCATCTCGGTGGCGATGACTTTGATAAAGTAATTATGGATTGGCTTGCAGCAGAGTTTAAAAAGGATGAAGCAATTGATTTGCATAAAGATCCAATGAGCTGGCAGCGTTTGAAAGAAGCTTCAGAAAAAGCTAAAGTGGAGCTATCATCTTCAACTGAAACAGAAATTAATCTTCCATATATAACAGCAGTGGATGGTGTTCCAAAGCATTTGGTAAAAAAACTTACCCGTTCACAATTTGAAAAATTAGCTGATGACCTTTTTACAAAATGTATAAAGCCATGTGAAGATGCTATAAAAGATGCTGGCATAAGCAAAGCTGATATTAATGAAGTAATACTTGTTGGTGGTTCTACCCGTATTCCTAAAGTTCAGGAACTTGTAGAAAAAATCTTCGGCAAAAAGCCAAACAAAGGTGTAAACCCTGATGAAGTTGTAGCCGTTGGCGCTGCAATTCAAGGTGGTGTTTTAACCGGCGAAATAAAAGATGTATTGTTGCTTGATGTAACCCCGCTTTCTCTGGGTATTGAAACTATGGGTGGTGTAATGACAAGGCTTATTGAAAGCAACACAACCATTCCTACAAAGAAGATGGAAACTTTTTCTACAGCAAGTGATAACCAGCCGGGTGTACAGATTCATGTGCTGCAGGGCGAAAGGCCGATGGCTACTCAAAACAAAAGCCTCGGTACATTTAACCTCGATGGTATTCCGCCTGCGCAAAGAGGTGTACCGCAAATTGAAGTAGCATTTGATATTGATGCTAACGGTATTTTAAATGTTTCGGCTAAAGATAAAGGCACAGGTAAATCTCATAATATACGCATTGAAGCAGGTAGCGGCTTAAGTAAAGACGATATTGAGAAAATGAAGAACGAGGCTAAAGCCAATGAAGCAACAGATAAAGTAGCAAGAGAAAAAGTAGATAAAATTAACCAGGCAGATAGTTTGATTTTCCAGACAGAAAAGCAAATAAAAGAATATGGTGATAAAATTCCGGCCGATAAAAAAGC
>JBEPVC010000057.1:0-9938 GCA_041691235.1 Chitinophagaceae bacterium | reverse complement strand
AGTAGCTATGTACGGATAGGATAAACGCTGAAAGCATCTAAGCGTGAAACCAACCACAAGATGAGTTTTCTTTTAAGGGTCGTTAAAGACTATAACGTTGATAGGCTACAGGTATAAAGGTGGTAACATCAAAGCCGAGTAGTACTAATTGCCCGTAAGCTTTATCTTTTTTTATTAGTATTGCAACTTTCCCTGTATGTTAATTTATTACTGAATATTAAACTATTTTTAATATTTATCTCAACAAAATCATTTGTTGCTTTATAAATGCCAGTAGATTGATAAATTCATTCTTCAATTATTATTTAATAAATCAACATTATCTTTTTATGGTGGTTTTGCCGAGGGTGTTCACCTCTTCCCATACCGAACAGAGAAGTTAAGCCCCTCATGGCCGATGGTACTGCACAACAATGTGGGAGAGTAGGTAGCTGCCATATTTATTAAAGCCCTTCAGAATACTGAAGGGCTTTTTTGTATTTAGTATTTTCTATATAATTGGGTTTACAAAAATTAACTCAGCTCGACAAATATATTGCGCAATACAGATAAACGGTGTAGGTTATACGCAGATTTATGATACTCTAATTGTGATTCAGGCAATCGACTCTGCTTCTAAGGGCGAACTTTCTCGCAAAGTATTATCAATAAAAAAATCCTTTTCATAATTTATGAAAAGGATTTAACACTTATAATAATTAATTATTTAATAATCTTTATTATAACCACCCCCGCCACCGCTTCTGCTACCACCGCCGTAACCACTTCCACCACTTTTCTTGTAGCCACCGCCACCACCGTAACCACCGCCGCTACTTCTACCGCCGCCACCACCACCGTAACCACCACCGCTACTTCTACCGCCACCGCCACCGTAACCACCGCCACCACTCTTTTTATAACCACCACCCTCCGGGCGAGGTTGGGATTCATTTACGATTAATTTACGGCCCTGAACCTCGCTTTCGTTTAAAGTAGCAATTGCAGTTTTAGCTGCTTCATCATCTTCCATTTCAACAAATCCAAAACCTTTACTCCGACCGGTATTCTTTTCTTTAAGAATCTTTGCACTTGTAACAGTGCCGTATTGCGTAAATAAATTGCTTAAATCGTCGTCGGTCATCTGCCAACTGAGATTTCCTACATAAATGTTCATTGTAAAAAACTTTTTTTTAAAATTAAATTGTGAATTCCATTAATGAATTAGTAGCTACAATGAACTGAAGAAACCTGAAAAAAGAGAAACATCAGCCTAATGGAAAACAAACTAAACCCATTAATAAGTATAAAGATAGTGATTTAATATTATTTCAATAACTAATTTTTGAATAAAAAAAATCCTTCTTTTAAAAGAAGGATTTAGAAAAAATTTATTTTAAAATTTATTCGGAAATAACCTCAAAATCAACTTCAATTTCCTGGCCTTTGCCAAAGTCAATCTTTGCTTTGTAGTTGCCCAGTTCCTTTACATCGTCAATTATGTGAATACGCCTTCGATCAATCTCGTACCCCTTTTGTTCGCGGATAGCTCTGGCAATTTGAACTGAAGTAACACTACCAAAGATTTTACCGCTTGTTCCTGTTTTAGCACCAATTTTTAAAGGTGAAGTTTGCAAAACACTTACGACATTATTGAATTCTGCAAGAAGCCGTTCTTCTTTTTTTGCGAATTGCTTTCTGCGTTCCTCAAGTTGTTTTAAGTTGCTGGGGTTGGCTTCAACTGCTAGCTTTGAAGGTATTAAAAAATTACGACCATAGCCGTTTTTTACATTAACGAGTTCATTGGCCCCGCCTAAATTGTTTACATCCTGTATCAATATTACCTGCATGATTTACCTCCTTATTTTAATAGATCAGTTACATAAGGCAATATTGCCATTTGACGTGCTTTTTTTACAGCGTCGCTTACTTTTCGTTGATACTTTAGTGAGTTTCCTGTAATACGACGCGGTAACAATTTACCCTGTTCGTTAAGGAACTTTTTCAAAAAATCTCCATCTTTGTAGTCAATATATTTAATGCCCAATTTTTTGAAGCGACAATATTTTTTTGGTCGCTTTTCAGCCTTTATAGCCGTTAAATATTTTATTTCGTTTGCTTTTGCCATTTTTTATGCCTCCACTTTTTCGGTTCCAGATGTTACGCCACTTCTCTTTTTTGCATTATACTCGACAGCGTATTTATCGAGAATAGTGTACATGTGACGGAGTACTGATTCGTCTCGCAAAAGCTGTATTTTCAGCTTCTCATTGAAGTCGGATGACGCTTCATACTCAAGAACCCAGTATAATCCTGTGGTTTTTTTCTGAATGGGATACGCCAGTGATTTTAGTCCCCAGGCATTTTCGTGCACAGCCTTTCCTCCATTCTCAGTAAGAAATGAAATGAATTTTTTCTGAACAGCTTTATACTCCTCTTCAGAAAGCACAGGGGTAAAAATCACCATCAATTCGTAATTCTGCATTTACCTTGTTTTTTGCTCGTTTTACACAGAGCGGGTGAATAAATAATTTTAATTTGGGCTGCGAAATTAAGGTATTTTTCCTTCCTAAAAAAGAAGTCTTTCTAACGGAAATTCTCTACCCGATAAACGGGATATCTTAAATGGGCTGGCTCGTAGTACGGTGAGTTTTTATAAATAAAATTAAGTTGGGCTGAAGCACTATTGGAAAAAGAGCTGTCAGCTAATTTTTTTTGCGATAATTTTTTCTGCAGGCTTGTGTCCTTTTGCAGCAAGTTCGTTGCAATTTCATCCCACCTGTAATCACTATATCCTTCTTTTTCCTGTAAAATTGCATCAAAAAAATTCCATGCAAAAAAACCATCATCACTCATAGGCTCCAGCGTTTCTATAATGTACCTGTTTGCAGGCTGGTTAAGGGTTATTTTGTAATCGCCTTTTAGAAATTTTATATTTTCCTGAGTTGTCGTACCCGTAACGTCGTAGTTCTTATGATGTTTTTCATAGGCCTTTACTAAAGACTTATAATTGTCAATGCGGTAACACGACACTTCTATTGTGGTATCTTTTATAAGCCTCTCCATTTTTACATGGTTCAAAGCAAGGATTTCCAATACTTGCCACCAGCCTTGTGGAATTATGTAAGCTTTGGGGCTCTGAATAAAATTTGTGGGGTTATATACGTCATAAAATTTCACTTCTTGGGTAAAGGGTTTATCATGATTGTAAAACAATACAGGCATATGTGTTGCATCGCTTTTTTTGTATTCAGCCTCATAACCTTTAAAAATAATATTAGTATATTTTGTCGTATCTGACTGCCAGCTTAGTGGAAATTGTTTTTGACTAATCGCATTTTCAACAGCATCATTTCTTTTTTTCAAAAGATCTTTTGCGTTTAGCCCTGCCTGTTGTATCATTGTTAGCATAAGATCATAGGTGGATTGCACTCTTTGTTTAAAGGGTTTTAGCATGTGTGTTTCAGGCATAAAACTAATTGTATTAAAAAGCGCAGCATATCCGGAAGAATATCTCGGACTGTCATAAAATTGAGTAAAACCCTTGGCTGGATCGGTATCCTCAACATTTACATAAGGCACAAGATCCCAGCCCTTATCACGCATTCCTTTGTATAGTAATGGTTCAAAAGTTTTTTTTAGCCAGTTCCCTAATACGGCACCCAGCTTGTTATATTGAGTACTAATTAAGGTCATTGTGTGTTGGTAATCTGCACCATCGCTTACGTGATTATCTATTAAAATATCAGGATTGAGATAATGAAAAATTTCTGTAAATGAGTGTGCATTTTTACTATCGCATTTTATAAAATCCCGGTTTAAATCGAGATTTTGTGCGTTGCCACGGAAGCCGTAAGCTTCCGGTCCATTTTGATTCGCCCTTGAAAAGCTATTCCTGTTTAAAGCTCCGCCTATGTTATAAACAGGAATAATTCCTAAAACTACATTGTCAGGCAAAAGAATTTTTTTATTTTTTATATCTCTTGCAAGCATCATACTAGCGTCTATGCCATCGGGCTCGCCCGGATGAATACCATTATTTATCATAATTACAACCTTGTTTCTTGAATGCCATTCTTTGGGATCAAACTTTCCGTCATTGCTTATTAAAACAAGATTCAAAGGATAACCAGCATCGGTCGGCCCCATTTCCTTCATTAATATTTTTGTGGATGATTTGTCTAAATCCTTATAATAGTGAATTGCTTCAAAATAAGTAGCAGTTTTTTTTCCGTTGCTTTTTTCAAATACTGTTTGCTGGGAATATGCCCAGGTAGAAAATAAAATTGCAGGCAGGTAAAAAAATATCTTCATTGTAAAATATAATTAATGATGCAAAAGTAATTTGCAATTGGGTTAACCGGCCGGATACATTTATCTCCTAAAAAATTTTTTAATCAACAAAAAAGCCTGTCAATTAATAACAGGCTTTTTCTTAAGAAAAAATTCTACTAATTATTTTTCCATTGACTGAACGCTTTTTGTAAGCTTACTTTTCAAATTCGCAGCTTTATTCTTATGAATGATTCCGCGTTTAGCGAGTTTATCAATCATAGAAGACACCTGAGGTATTTTTTCGGTAGCTGCAGCTTTTGTTTCAAGCGCTTTTAAGTCACGTATTGCATTACGGGTAGTTCTGCCGTGGTAACGGTTGCTTTCATTACGTTTACGACTCTGACGCACATCTTTCTTTGTTGCTGAATGGTTTGCCATTAAAATAATTTTTTGGGCTGCGAAGATAGGATTTATAACTAAGAAAAATACGCCTGGTTCGAATTATTTTTCTTAAAGGGATGTTCTAAAAGTAATTGTAAAATGAAGATCGAAATTGCATTTACTTATTTATCTTACTAAAACACACGATATTTGCAGGTAATTTCGCAATACAAATTTTCTTTTTGTTTAATAAAAAAATGCGAGATAAGCCTAAAATTTTCGGTTCGATATGAAAGATTTCTCCTACATCACTAACTCTCATCCTGCATATATCGAAAATTTATACACTGACTTTGTAAAAAACCCCGAAAGTGTAGATCCTGATCTCAGGAAATTCTTTGAAGGATTCGACTTTGCTCTTTCAAACGGAAATGGAAAAGCAAAAAGTTATTCAGAAGTACAAGCAGCAATAGAGCCAAATCAGTTAGAGAAAGAATTTTCCGTATACCAGTTAATACTTGCGTATCGGAACAAGGGCCATTTAATTGCCAAAACCAATCCAATAAGAGAAAGGAAAGACAGGAAGGCAAATCTTGACCTGAGTTATTTTGGCCTGGATGAAAAAGATCTTGAAACACAATTTATCGCTGGAAAATTTGCCGGTGTGGAAAAGGCAACTCTCCGAACGATTATCGGCCATCTTAAAAAGTGTTATACCGAATCTTTAGGAATAGAATTTAATTCTTTGAATGATAGTAAAAAAATTAATTGGATAATTGATGCTGTTGAAAAGAAAATGTTGCAGCCGGTTTCGCTTGCTCAAAAAAGAAGAATCCTTCAGAAATTGAATGAAGGTGTAATGTTTGAAAAATTTCTTCACACAAAATACATAGGACAAAAGAGATTTTCATTAGAGGGCGGGGAAAGTACAATTGCTGCATTGGATGCAATCATTAATACTGCATCAGAAAACAGTGTAGAGGAAGTGGTAATAGGAATGGCTCATCGGGGAAGGTTGAATGTTCTTGCAAATATTCTTGGCAAAACATACCAGCAAATATTTACAGAATTTGAAGGCAACTCAGTTCCCGATACTACCATGGGTAGCGGGGATGTAAAGTATCATATGGGCTACAGCAGTGAGGTTGAAACGTCATCTGGCAAAAAAATTCATTTAAAACTTGCCCCTAATCCGTCACATCTTGAAGCGGTAGATCCGGTAGTGATAGGTTTTGCAAGAAGTAAAGCCGACGTTATCTATGACAGCGACTTCGATAAAATTTTGCCGATCCTAATTCATGGCGACTCTTCTTTAGCAGGACAGGGAATCGTTTATGAAGTTCTTCAAATGAGTGGTTTGAAAGGATATTACACCGGCGGAACTTTGCATTTTGTTATTAATAATCAAATTGGATTCACCACAGATTTTGATGATGCCCGTACTTCAGACTATTGTACTTCTATTGCTTCGATGATCCAGGCACCGGTTTTTCATGTAAACGGCGATGATGCGGAAGCGGTGGTAAAAGCTTCACAAATTGCAATGCTGTATCGCCAGGAATTTAATAACGACATTTTTATAGACATGGTTTGTTACAGAAGGCATGGACATAATGAAGGTGATGATCCAAAGTTTACCCAGCCGGGGTTATATGCATTGATTGATAAACAGCCTAATCCCAGGGAAGTCTATATAAAGTGGTTAATGATGCATGGTGAGGATGAAGTTACCCAACTGGCAAATGAAATGGAAAAAAAATTCTGGAGTGACTTACAGGAACGCCTAGACGAAATAAAGCAAAATCCACTTCCATACAAATATCAAACCCCGGAGTTATGGTGGCAGAGTCTTCGTAAAGCCACTCCGGAAGATTTTAATTCTTCCCCGATAACGGCAATTTCTAAAGAACAGGTTGAAAATCTTTTTAAATCAATAATGAAATGGCCCGAAGGATTTAAGCCGTTGAAAAAAATTGAAAAAATTCTTCAGGATAAAGTCAAGTTATATGAAGATGAAGGTAAGATTGATTGGGCAACAGGTGAGTTACTTTCTTATGCAAGTATTTTGCAGGAAGGAAAAGATGTTCGTATGAGCGGACAGGATATTAAGAGAGGAACTTTTAGCCACAGGCACGCAATTTTAAGAGATGAAAACACTGATCAGTTTTACAGCAGGCTAAGCAATGTTGCACAAAAACAAGGGCATTTCAGAATCTACAATTCATTATTGAGTGAATATGCCGTACTTGGCTTTGAATATGGCTACGCGATGGCGAACCCTAACTCACTTGTAATTTGGGAAGCCCAATTTGGCGATTTTGCAAACGGAGCGCAAACTATAACTGATCAATTTATTTCATGCTCAGAACAAAAATGGCGAAGAATGAATGGTGTTGTTCTTTTATTGCCGCATGGATATGAAGGCCAGGGACCTGAACACAGCAGTGGAAGGATGGAACGTTTTCTGCAAATGTGCGCTGAACTGAACATGGTGATTACAAACATTACAACTTCAGCAAATTTATTTCATTGTTTCAGGCGACAAATTGCATGGCCTTTTAGAAAACCATTAATTAATTTTTCTCCAAAAGCAAATTTACGGCATCCTAAAAGTTATAGTAGCATTGAAGAATTTACTGCTGGCGGCTTTAAAGAAACAATAGATGATTTATCAGTAAGTAATGCTGATGCTATTACAAAAGTTTTGTTTTGCAGTGGCAAAATTTATTTTGAGCTGCTGGAGAAAAAAGAAAAGGATAAAAGAGAAGATGTTGCTATAATAAGACTTGAACAATTATATCCATTACCTGTAAAACAATTGGAACAGCTGTATAAAAAATATAGTAAAGCAATTTGGTATTGGGTACAGGAGGAGTCTTTAAATATGGGTGCAGCCTCGTTTCTTCGAATGAATTTTACTTCGATAAATTATGGAGTAGTTAGTCGCCCGCCAAGTGCAGCTACCGCTACCGGATTTTCAAAAGTTCATGCAAAAGAGCAGGCTGAAATTATTGATACAGCATTTTCATTATAGAAAGTATTTAATGCCACACCACTGACACTAAATTTGGAAATAAATTGTAGCAAGTAAAAAATAAACAACCAAAAATTGTCCGCGATAGTCGCACATCTTTGTGCATTTCTCATTTTAGCTTAGGTTTGTAAATCTTAATTATAATACATGTCGATAGAAATTAAAGTGCCTTCTGTTGGTGAGAGTATTAATGAAGTAACACTTACAAAGTGGTTGAAAAAAGATGGAGATTGGGTTGATCGCGATGAAGTGATTGCTGAATTGGAAAGTGAAAAAGCAACCTTTGAAATTAATGCCGAGCAACAGGGAATTTTACACACAGTAGCAAAAGAAAATGATACTTTAAAAATTGGAGATGTAGTTTCTACTATTGACAACACCGCTGAAAAACCTGCTTCTGAAGATAAAAAAGAACAGTCTGAGATAAAAAAACCAAAATCTAAATCAACAACTTCTGAATCCAAAACAAAGGAAGCAAAGCCTGAAGAAAAAAAAGAAGCAGAATCTATTGCAGATAAGAATCTAAAAGTAACTCCTGTTGCTGCCGCCATGTTAGCCGATAAAAAAGTAGATCTAAAAACAGTAACGCCAACAGGTTCTAATGGAAGAATTACCAAACATGACGTGATTGATGCGCTTGCTGCTCCCGGAAGGGCAATTGGAAAAGAACTTTTCAGTCGCGAGGAGAAACCTGAAAAGATGAGTAACCTGCGCAGAACAATAAGTCGCAGATTAGTTGAAGCAAAAAATACCACGGCAATGCTCACAACTTTTAATGAAGTTGATATGAGTGCTATCATGGAAATAAGAACGAAGTATAAAGAAGTTTTTAAAAAGCATCATGAGGTAAATCTTGGGTTCATGAGCTTCTTTACAAAAGCATGTTGCTTTGCATTACAGGAATGGCCGGCAGTAAATGCAGGTATAGATGGCGATAATATCGTTTACCACAAATTTTGTGATATATCAATCGCCGTGTCATCGCCAAAAGGATTAGTTGTTCCCGTAATTCGAAATGCAGAAAGCCTTAGCATGGCTGAAATTGAAAAGGAAGTTGTACAGCTTGCAACCAAAGCAAAAGAGAGCAAGCTTACTATTGAAGAGATGACCGGTGGCACATTTACAATTACTAACGGCGGAATTTTTGGTTCATTGATGAGCACGCCAATTATTAATATTCCTCAAAGCGCAATACTCGGGATGCACAATATTGTTGAAAGGCCTGTTGCCGTAAAGGGACAGGTTGTTATCAGACCCATGATGTATTTAGCTGTAAGCTATGATCATCGTATTATTGATGGACGCGAATCTGTAAGTTTCCTGGTTAGAATAAAAGAAATGCTTGAAAATCCTGAGCAACTACTATTTGGCAAAGATCCGCTAAAAGCCTTGCTGGAGCTATGATCCCGGTAATGGTTAACGGAAAACATTTTCAGCGATATATTGAATATACCTCTTCCATTCTTTCTGCGTATAATGGTAAAGAACCCTTTCGTCTTTATTTAAAAAAATATTTCTTAGCAAATAAAAAGCATGGCTCAAAAGATAGAAAGTGGATTACTTCTCTTTGCTATGATTATTTTCGTTTAGGCTTTGGTGTTAGTGCCGGGATGAACTTTCAACAAAAACTTCTGATTGCTGTTTTTTTGTGTGAAAAAAATTCATCTTCTTTTTTAGCTTTTTTTAAACCCGAATGGAACAACCTGGTTCAGTTGCCGCTAAATGAAAAAATTTATTTTTTAAAAAACGAATTTGACCCAATAAAAATATTTCCGTTTTCCTCTGAATTAAATAATCAAATAAACGCAGAGAAATTTAGCAGGTCTTTTTTAATTCAGCCAAAATTATTTATAAGAATAAGGCCGGGATATAAAGAAACAGTAACCACTAAAATAAATTCTGCAAAATTTTCATATGATGAAGTAAGTGAAGACTGCCTTGCTTTTTCTAATAATGAAAAAGTAAGTGAAATTCTGGACGTAGACAAAGAATGTGTAATCCAGGATTATAATTCTCAGAGAATTGCTGAATTCTATAAAATAATAACCGCTCATCCGCAAGTATTAACTATTGATATTTGGGATTGTTGCGCAGCAAGTGGAGGAAAGTCAATTCTTGCTTGTGATATTTTTAAAAATATAAAACTAACGGTAAGTGATAAACGGAAAAATATTCTCCAAAATTTATCCGGACGTTTTAAAAAGGCCGGACTAAAAAATTACGAATCATTTGTAGTTGATCTTTCCCTACCTGTTTCTTTAAAAGATGA
>JBEPVC010000056.1:0-9942 GCA_041691235.1 Chitinophagaceae bacterium | reverse complement strand
TTAGCAATGAAATGCAGTTGAAATTCAGAAGATGATGTTTGGTTTTACTTAACCTTCCTCTCCTTTTGGAGAGGGAATGAGGGTGAGGCTTTACATAGCGGCAAGCTGTACTTTTTGCTGTAGCTCAATAACGCTTTCTTTGAATAGCGTATCCGTATCCATGAGGTCTTTCACGGTTTGGCAACTATGAATAACGGTGGTGTGGTCGCGGCCGCCGAAATGCTCTCCAATTGTTTTTAATGAATTTTTGGTGAATGCCTTTGCAAGAAACATCGAGATTTGCCTTGCCTGAACTATTTCTCGCTTACGTGTTTTTTGCAGCAGCTTTTCATAAGGCACATCAAAATAATCGCATACCATTTTTTGAATAGTATCAATTGTTATTTCTTTTGATGATGATTTTATAAAATTTCTCAAAACTTTCTTTGCTAATTCCAAATCTATTTCACGTTTATTTAGCGAAGATTGTGCCAACAGGGAAATTAAAGCGCCTTCCAGTTCCCGGATATTATTTTGAATATTATATGCTATGTATTTAACGACCTCTTTTGGCATTTCAAGGCCATCGTTTTTCATTTTCTTTTCAAGTATTTCAATCTTGGTATCATAATCTGGTATTTGGAGATCAGCGCTAAGCCCCCAGCGAAAGCGGCTAAGCAATCTTTCCTGAACCCCTTCCAAATCTTTTGGCGGCTTATCTGAAGTAAGAATTAATTGTTTTCCACTTTGATGCAAATGATTAAAAATAGCGAAGAAAGCATCTTGTGATTTTTCAGCACGGTTAAAAAATTGCACATCATCTATAATCAATACATCAATCAACTGGTAAAAATGTATAAAATCATTTATAGCATTGTTACGGCCATGATCAACAAACTGGTTTATAAATTTTTCAGAGCTTACATACAATACAACCTTATTATTATGAAGCCTTTTTACTTCATTGCCTATGGCTTGTGCAAGATGGGTTTTTCCAAGTCCAACTCCACCATATATTACCAACGGGTTAAATGAAGTTGAACCGGGTTTTTCGGCTACAGTTTTTCCTGCACGCCTTGCTACACGATTACAATCGCCTTCAATAAATACATCAAAAATATACACAGGGTTTAGCTGCGAATCTATCTGCATCTTTTTTAAGCCGGGAATTACAAAAGGATTTTTAACGGGGTTATTTATAACCAATGGAAAATCCATTTCATTATTTGAATATGATTTATATCCCTGCCCTGGAATATCCATCATCAAAGGTTTGTTATTGCTATTTCCACTGTCCACCATAATACGATATTCGAGCTGTGCATCTTTACCCAATTCTCTTTTTAACGTTTTTGCAATAAGGTTTACATAATGCTCTTCAATATACTCATAAAAGAATTGGCTTGGAACCTGTATAGTTAATATTTTATCTTTTAATAAAACAGGAGAGATAGGTTCGAACCAGGTTTTGTAATGTTGCCACTCGACTATATCCTTTATAATATTGAGACAATTATGCCAAACTGTTTCGCAAGCTTTATTCATTTTCCTGTAAGCCGTTTATTTAATTTTAGATATCTGTTCCCGGAGGTTACTTAGAAAAGTACTACAAAAAGAATTTGTAAGTATTTTCTGAGTAAGACAGCGAATATCAAAATAATTTGTTGAAAAAAAAATTTTTTATTCTTTGTTTTTATCACGATAAAAACAGTATTACGTTATTAAAAAAAAGAACAATTATTTTATCCGTTTCAAAATAATTTTTAATAAGTACGTCCACATTGACTTACAGAAAATTTGCGTGTTTTTTTGCGCAATTTTTAGCACAAGTAAAGAAAAATTTTTAGCCTTATAGATTAAAAAAAAAATAAAAATTAAATGTGCAAAACATTTTTTACCCTTAATAGCAATTGAAAGTTGCTATTAATATAAATGACTATACCTTTAAAAAAAATTATAACAACATGAGTTATGAATTAACAGGCAAGCTGTTGGAAAAATTTGATCCCATTCAACGTACAGAAACTTTTAAAGTTCGTGAGTTTGTTGTTGAAAAATCTGAAGAGATTAATGGCAAAACCATTACCAACTATATTAAATTTCAATGTGTGCAGGATCGCACTAACATTGTTGATCGTGTAAATGCAGGCGATGAAATAAAAGTATATTTCAATATTAAAGGAACCAAGTGGGATAAAGATGGCCGCACGTCATACTTCACCAATCTTGATGCGTGGCGTATCGAACAAATTTTGCAGGCAGGCAAAGAAGCATCTTCTGATGATGATCATCTCGAACCACTTGATACGTTTACTTCTTCGTCACAGGATGCGATTGACGACCTTCCGTTTTAAAATCCTTGTAACTTCCAAAAGTTTATAATTTTTGGAAGTTTTCAAAAGCTTCCGGGATAAAAGCCTGGCACTATCATGCAACAAAAAATTTCCTTAAGGCTTCGCCCTCATGAGGCCGCTGACCAATCCTCCGTTGTAGAAAATATTGCCAGGACAACCGGTAAAAAAATCAGCGAAGTTACCGGGTATTACATTCTGAAAAAATCAATTGATGCACGGAGCAAAATTATTTGGATAAACCTTACTGTTCAGGCATTTATTAATGAACCGTTTCATCAGAGATTATTGCAAAAATTTAATTTTCATGATGTAACAATATCAAAGAAAAGAGTTGTTATAATAGGTGCCGGTCCTGCAGGCTTATTTGCTGCTTTGCAATTGTTAGAGCTCGGCATAAAACCTATATTGCTTGAAAGAGGAAAAGATGTAAGAGCACGGAGAAGAGATCTTGCATTACTTAATAAAGAAGGAATTATAAATCCCGAAAGCAACTATTGTTTTGGCGAAGGTGGTGCGGGCACTTACAGCGACGGAAAATTATATACCCGAAGCACCAAGCGTGGAAACATTGATCGCATTTTAAACTTGTTTGTACATTTTGGCGCTGATGAAAGTATATTATATGAAACGCATCCTCATATCGGCACAAATAAATTACCGGGCATTATAACGGCGGTGCGTAAACGAATTATTGATTGTGGTGGAGAAATTCATTTTGGCAAAAAAGTCGTTGACCTAATAATAAAAAACGAAAAAGTTTATAGCGTCATTACATCAGGAGGAGATGAGTTCAGGGCAGACTCCTTTATACTTGCCACAGGCCATTCCGCACGGGATATATACACCCTATTAAATTACAAACACATTTCAATCGTTGCAAAGCCGTTCGCATTAGGTGTGAGGATTGAACATCCGCAATCTTTAATAAACAACATTCAATATAAAGAAGGATTTGAAGAAATTCTTCCGCCAGCATCTTATAGTCTCGTTGAACAGGTTG
The DNA here is from genome assembly GCA_041691235.1 of Chitinophagaceae bacterium. Taxonomy (GTDB): domain Bacteria; phylum Bacteroidota; class Bacteroidia; order Chitinophagales; family Chitinophagaceae; genus Ginsengibacter. The sequence continues at coordinate 6,609 of JBEPVC010000056.1, read as the reverse complement.
ATAACCGTGGCGTGTTTTCGTTTTGCATGTGCCCGGGAGGCATAATTGCACCTGCAGCAACCAACGAAGGCGAAATTGTGGTAAATGGATGGAGCCCGTCAAAAAGAAATAATCCTTTTGCAAACAGCGGACTGGTTGTGCAAACCGAGATTGAAGACGTGAATAAATATTTTTCTTCATTGAAAAAAAAACATGAGGGTATAGATGCTGATTCACCGCTATTAATGATGCATTTTCAAAATGAGATAGAAAAAAAATGCTTTACTGCCGGCGGTGGAAATTTTGTTGCTCCTGCACAACGAATGGTTGACTTTGTTGAAAATAAAATTTCATCAACATTACCAAAGTGCTCTTATATTCCGGGGATTCAATCATCATTGCTTTCTGATATATTGCCGCCTTTTATACATAATCGTTTGCGAACTGCATTAAAGTCTTTTAATAAAAAAATGCCCGCAAGGAATGCTCACCAAGGCTATTATATCAACGAGGCAGTGCTTGTAGCAACGGAAAGCCGCACTTCTTCTCCCGTAAGAATTCCGCGTGATAATGAAATGCTTCACCATCCGCAATTAAAAAACTTTTTTCCGTGCGGTGAAGGTGCGGGGTACGCTGGCGGCATCGTGAGCGCTGCCATAGATGGAGAAAGAGTAGCACAGAAATTGGCTGATTCGATAATGTGCTGACTGGATAATGCGATAATTTGCTGATTCGCTAATATAGATAATAGAATTTTTATTGAACATTTCTTTGATATTTGCACTTGTCAATTGCTCTACACTAGTACATTATTGTATTAGCATATTAGCACATTAAATTTTATGAACATACTAGAGTTACAGGATCTTAAAAAATACTATGCAACGCAAAAAGCTGTGGACGGCATAAGTTTTTCAATTAAACAAGGAACCATATTTGGCTTGCTTGGACCTAACGGTGCTGGCAAAACGACGTTACTTCGAATGATAACAGGAATATTTTATCCGGACAGTGGAAACATTTTATTTGAAGGAAAAAAATTTGATCCTGTAAATGATATTTCCAAAATTGGATACATGCCCGAGGAACGGGGGTTATATAAAAAAATGAAAATTGGTGAGCAAGCTTTATATCTTGCTATGCTGAAGGGAATGAAGAGGCAAGATGCAATGACAAAAATAAAAGAATGGTTTATAAAGTTTGAAATGCAAAGCTGGTGGAACAAAAAGGTAGATGATTTAAGTAAAGGGATGAGTCAAAAATTGCAGTTTGTAATTACTGTTTTGCATGAGCCGGAGCTTTTGATTCTTGATGAGCCATTCAGCGGACTTGATCCGGTAAACAGCAACTTAATTAAAGATGAGATTTTTAAGCTTTCTCAAAAAGGAACGACTATAATCTTCAGCACACACAGAATGGAACAGGTGGAAGAAATATGTGATAATATTGTTTTGGTAAACCAGGGTAAAAAAATTTTAGATGGAAGTGTAAAGCAAATTAAGAATGATTGTAAAGAGAATATTTTTAAAGTTGGGTTTGACGAAATTCCACAACCATTTGATAATGCCACTTTTGAAATTGTGAATTCAAAAGAAAATTTTTTAACGGTAAAAATAAACGATGGCTATAAACCTGCTGATGTGCTGGAGCAATTCTTAACGCATAAAGCAAGCATCATTTCCTTCAACGAAATTTTACCGTCGCTCAATGATATTTTTATAAAGAAAGTTGAAGATACAAAGCTTGCAAGGGCTTTTCAGAAAGTACAATAAAGAATATTAAAATTGCAAACGAATATTTTGTATGAATAAAATATGGCTGGTTATTAAAAGAGAATATTTAACAAGAGTAAGAAATAAAACTTTTATACTTTCTACTATTCTGTTACCATTGTTTTTCATTGGGTTTATTGCCGCATCTGCTTATTTTTCAATTGCGAGTAATAACAGGCAAAAGATTGCAGTAGAAGATGATAATGGCATTTTTAAAAGCAATTTTCAAAGTGATAAAATAATTACTTATGAATTTACAACCGATGTAAATGCAAATAACTTCAGGGAAAAAGGCTATTCAGCTTTTTTAAAAATTCCGGCAAAATACGATTCACCCGCTGATTCAATTTCATTAATATCAGATAAGCAATTAGGGATGGCAGCGGAAGATAAAATAAAAGATCAGATAAATAATTCTATAAGAGATAAAGCTTTTCTTCAAAATAATATTAATAAAAAGGTGCTTGATTCGATTAACGGAATTGATGAAGAGCAACTATACAAATTTAGCCCCGTAATAAAGCAGGGCAACAAAACAGAGCAGTCTAATTCAGGATTATCTTATGGCATTGGATTTGGCAGCGGCATATTAATTTATATTACATTATTTATTTACGGCGCTGCGGTTATGCGTGGTGTTATGGAAGAGAAAATGAATAGAATTGCAGAAGTAATTATAAGCTCTGTAAAACCTTTCCAGCTAATGATGGGAAAAATTGTGGGTATTGCTGCCGTTGGCATTACCCAGCTTCTTATATGGATTGTGCTTATTATCGGTCTATCTTCTGTTGCCACTTCATTAATATCTCACGATGTTTTACAACATGCGCAATCTATGAGTCCATCAATGGCTTCGGGTGCCGCAAACAGTGCTGCGCTTAATTTTCTGAACACTAAAAATATGGTGTTGCAAGCGAACTGGGGCCTTATTATCCCCTGCTTCCTGTTTTATTTTCTTGCAGGGTATTTATTCTATGCTTCGTTATTTGCCGCTGTTGGCAGCGTGGTAAATGAAGACCCGCAGGAAGCCCAATCATTGATGCTGCCCATTACAATGCCGATCATTTTATCTTTTGTAATTATGACAACAGCAGCAGGCAAGCCTGATGCACCTATTTCTGTATGGGGAAGCATGATACCACTTTCATCACCAATTGTTATGATGGCACGAATACCATCGGGAAGTGTTCCATTATGGCAAATAGCCGTTTCTATGATTTCTTTGGTTGCAGGTTTTATTTTAACAACAATGCTTGCTGCAAAAATTTATCGAACCGGTATTTTATTATACGGTAAAAAAGTAACCCTTAAAGAAATGGGTAAATGGTTATTCAGGAAATCATAATGCTGATGCAGCATTAGTAGTGGAATTTTTTGAAGGGCTGCTTCCAAAAATTGCTTTATTAATTTCTTCTTTCAAAAATCTTAATATTATACCGCTCACAAATAACAAAGCGCTGATAATAATTCCTGCAAAAAAACCCATTAAGCCGAAAACAACAGCAGATTTATTTTGTACATCGTAAGGAGGTTCTGGCTTATCAAGAATTTTTATAAGCGGTGTTGCTTTCTGTAATTTATATGCAGCGTTTTGCTGGTTTGCAACTGCCTGTGCGTATTGCTGACGAATCATTTGTTTATCTGCCAGCAGGTTTTCCGTTGGCACCCTGTATTCAAGTTTAGATGTATTCGTAAACAAAGTTTTTTTATCAATTGAAATTAGCTGGTTGTCTTTTGAATTCATTACATCTCTCAAAGAATCTACTTTACTTGTTGCAAATTCAAAATCTCTTCTTGCTTTTTCCTGCTTAAGTTGAATATAGAATTGGGAAATTTTATTAATAAATCCATAGCTTATTACTCTCACCAAATCAGGAGTGCGCCCTGTATAAGAAAGAATAAGCATATTGTTTTTATTTACAGATGCATTCAACCCATCTCTTAAAACCTCTCCTGCCCATGTTATAAGTGCATATTGATTCGGAGGCATTTGTACTTTATCTTCAAACGACCCGCGATGATTGTTTATATCATCTACTAATAATTCAGCAATTGTTTTATTTCCCATTGATGAATCGCGGATTGATGCAACTTCTTCTCTTGTAGTGCGACTTTGAGCCAATTCAATAATATTTATAGAAGCATCATCACTAAAACTCTTAGTGCTTTCAGTACCTAATAAGGCACTTAGTGTGGATGATGTTGCATTGTTATCATTTCCGCTCGTTAATGGAAAAACTGAAGACCTTGAAGTGTAAGTAACTGGTTTTTGCTTTGCATAAAAAACAAGTGCCAGCGCAGCAACAACGCCGATGATTATTATAATAAAACCAAATCTTCGTAACCGTTGGTAAATAACTCTTGTAAGTTCTTGTGTTGTCATAAAATCGGTTTACAATCTGGTAAGAATAAATGCCATGAAGAGTGGTAATGAAGTTACCAAAACCTGTGTTGCAAATTCTCCAAAATTTTTACCTTCCGGCTTTTGAGGTACAACTATAATACTTCCTGCTTCAACCTGTGGATAGAAATGGAAGAATCCGAAATTATGCGTTCGCTTGCTTCGCCCATTTGCATAAGTAACATAGATTCGTTTTCGCCATGGTCTTACACCAAGTCCGCCTGCTTTATCAATATAATATGCAAGATTTTTATGCTGTTTATCAAAGAAAATTTTTAACTGTGTCTGCACTTCACCCTTCACTGAAACGATAGGATTTACTTCCGGAACATAAATAATATCTCCTTCCTGCAGCACTAAATCATACTTCGAATCTTTATTTTTTAAAGCCTTGTCAAGATCAATGCTTACGGGTTCTGACGGATCGAACAGAACGCTATCAACAATTTTGCCAACAGTATCTCTTATATATTTAGTGCGGTTTCTTTTTAGTTGTGGGTTCTCCCTGTTTACAGTATCGCGTATCCTGTATAAAATTGCGCCTTGTGCATTAGCATCTTCTTTAAGGCCACCTGCTCTTTCTATAAATGAAGAAAGCCGTTCATAGTCATCAAGTTTAGGATAAGTACCGGGATATTTTAATTCGCCATCTAACTTAATATTTTGTTGTAAATGAAATGTTGGATTTTTTCTTATATACACTTCATCATAAGGTCTCAGCTTTATATTTTCTGTAATAGAATCTAACTCCAGGTTGGTTTTAATAGAATAGGTATTAATTACAGTTTTTGTTGGCTTAAGGCCTTTCTGAGCCGAATCAATATCCACTACACTGGAAACTTCAATTTTTCCAAATTCTGCGGAAGGCTTCAATCCATTTGCGAAATACAAAAGATCCTTCAGCGTCATTCCCCCGAATCTTTGAAATTTACCGGGCTTGCGAACTTCACCTTCTATACTTACATATTGCTTATCTGCAAACTGGTTCCTGTTGAACACTTCTATTACATCGTTTGATTCAATAGGAATATTGTAATTGCTGTTGACATTTTTATTAAAATCGGCAAGGCTAACTTCAATTTTATCAGATTTTAAATTTGTTGAATCACCCGCACCTTTATAAACGTAAGCTCTGTCAACATAAGAGTTCGGAGTAATGCCACCTGCCCTGTTAATAACATCAAATAGCCTATCTCCTTTTCTTATTTCATACACATTCGGGTAAGCAACTTCACCCTTTACTATCACCTTATTACTAAGTCCTGCATTGATAGGACTTACCACTACAACATCCCCATCGTTCAAAAGTTCGTCGGTAATTTCTCCATTAGCTTTTAATCCTATTGCATTAAAATTTACACTTTTTATTGTTTGTTTCTCATTTACATTTCTAATAATAGCACCACCCGATTTGTAAGCTTCCGTTGTAAATCCACCGGTATATTTAATAAGATCTTTCATTCCCTCATCTTTCTTAAGCTGGTAATACATTGGCCTTTTAAACTGGCCAGATGCCAATACTTTCTTATCATAAAAAGGCACTATTACAAAATCATTATTTTCCAGGTAAAGATGTTTTCCAAAATCGCCTGTTGTAAGATATTTATATACATCAATCGAATCAATTATTCTTCCCTCACGCGAAATAAGAATATTGCGCATATCCCCAAATTTGGTAACGCCTCCTGCAATCGCAACAACATTTAAAGCATTTGTAAATGCTGAAACCACTTGCGGGCCTGGTTTTTCAACTTCACCCGTGGCCTGAACTACGATGCTTCGCGGCGCTCCAAGGGTTACAGCTATATTAGTTGCAGGCGGAACCACCTGCCTGAAACGGGCATAAATAATTTTTCGAGCATTATCAAAAGTCAAACCCTGCACAGTAATTTTTCCAAGGCCTTGCGGGAAAATAGAACCATCGCGTGCAACTTCATAGCTCCATTCAAAATCAGCTCCGCCCCATAATGAAACAACGATATGATCGCCTACGCCTATTGGATAATCAGGCGGTGGTGTCGATAATTGAGACAGTTCCATTATTTGCCTGTCCTGGAAAAGGTCTGCGCCATACACACTATCCGGGTTATTTACTTTTTTTCTAAATTCATCTTTCTGAAGACTATCTTTTGCAATTACATTTTTGCTATTAATGTCCGAGATATTTTTATGCAAATCTTCACCGGCTTTTCTTTGCGGTTGATTATTATCTCTTAAATAATTTTGCAGATCTGATGGAGATGCATTTTTCAGTGCATTAGGATCAATAGGAAGGTCCTGGTCAGAAGGAACTTGTTGAGCATACACAGTACTATTTGAAACAAATAAAAAAACAGGAAACAATATCAGTAAAAAATATTTTTTACAGGTAAACTCTCCTTTGGGGAAATACATTTGAAATGGGTTGATGTACAATATTTTTTAAAACGAGCAAATATAAGATTTTATTTCAGTGGC
>JBEPVC010000055.1:0-9969 GCA_041691235.1 Chitinophagaceae bacterium | reverse complement strand
GGAATATATAGCTTATAAATTTCTATTGAAGTAATGAAAATATTTTCCTGCATTATTTTTTTAGCAAGATAAATAGTTATAACTCCTTACCATGTTTTTTTGAAAATAAAAAATCTTATCAAAAGATAATGATATTTAACCTATATGCGTAGTTATCCTCTTTCGATTTTGATAAAATTACCATTTGGAATTATGTGGATGTACGATCAACACCGTGAATCTAATATTCGCATAAAAGGGCAATACTGCGCTTGTGTGTATTTCTAACACATTATATCTTTGTTCCAGAAGTTGATTGATGTTCGAAAACATTGATCGAAATATCCAAATCCATTGAAATTCTTTATCCTATTCCAAAAACCAAAACAAAATCCGATATCAGTCAACTTCTTCTTTTAGAAATTAGGTCTATGAAAAATATTATAATCCCCAATGAAAAACCAGCCCGTAAAAAGGCAATCCAATTATCCTGAATAAAACCAACCACCCAGGAAGTTATTTTGAAGTTTAAATTAAGCTTCTGCCAAAAGCAGAAGCTTTTTTTGTATTTATTTATACAACGATCTTCAGGTTGGAGATTGGGAGAGAATATTAAATGGCTTTTTAGGAATTACCTTCGGCCACCCCTATCTTGTCTTGGGTTACTTCTTTCTTCAGCTTGGGTAACCACGAGAGGTTTTTTACCGAGCGAAATTCCTTTGAGATGCTCAATTGCTTCTCTTCCATCTGCATCATTCGCCATTTCGACAAATGCAAAGCCTTTGCTTTTTCCCGTTTCTCTATCCATGGCAACTCTTGCTGAAGTAACTGCTCCGAACTTTTCAAATATTTCTTCCAGTTCAGCGTCATCAAGATCATAAGGTAAGCCCGCAACAAATAATTTCATTAATACTTTTTTGTAAAAGTAAACAACTTACCCCGGCATTACAATGCTGATTTTTATTATGATTATAGAATTTGTTACCAAACTAAAAAATATATTGACAGAGTTGGAAAAAAAAGCAGCTAGTTAAGGTAAAATTTGAATGTTAGATTTCACTCAAATATTCTTGTCATCAGTTTGAAATATTCAGTTTAATAATAGTGTATGATGTGCTGTAAGTGGTATTATCGTTGTTGCTGCCATGACTGCCATGGCAAGCGCTTCCGGAATTTGTTGCAGCTTTTGTATTACTCAAAATTACTTCATCGCTGCCGATATAATCCACAGCGGGTACGTATTTATATATTATTGAACCTGTTTTTGAATCAAATGAAGTCTCGCTTATTTGATAGTGAGACGCCTGCTTGCTTACACTTACCACTCCCGAACTATTAAGATTTAATTCATAAGATTGGTTGGGCGCAATAGTAACATTCATTGAATTAGAAGGAGGAATTTCAACCGTGGAATTTGTTGATTCTTTTGAGCAAGACTCGGAGAAAATGAAGAGACAACACGCAAAAACAAAGTACAGCCTTTTCATATAAATAAATTTATGAGAGAAAGTTACTACTTTTTAAAGAAGTCTTCAAATATTTAAATACACCCGACAGCAAGTTTGCTAAAAAGTAAAAATCATCTTCTACATAAAGAAGTGCTCACTAATAATTTTTCCATCATTTACTTCGTAAACGCAAAGTTCCGACATGTTAGACCGGCCGCGTTCCTTCATTGTAGTATCCATTTCTAACTTAAGAGCAAAAGAATTTCCTGATACCATTGGCTCAGAAATACTGATTCCATGAACTTCCTTTACCATTTCATTAAACTTATGGCCCTTCTCAATAATAGCCTTTAAACCTTTCGTTTCTTTAGCAAAAGCAGGTGAATCCTGTTGCTCAATACTTATCGCATTATCTGCAAACAATTCTTTTTGCGCTTTTTCAAAATCGCCTTTGCGGCAAATCTCTGCAAGACGATTTGCGATTTCATTCGTTGTCATAATTTTTTTCTTTTTAAGGCTACAAATTTCCTGCCACTCAGGTTTATAAAAAAGATCATTTTATTAATTGGTGGAAAGCTAATGAATTTTTTTTCCGTAGTTTTTCTCACCGGCAGTAATGGCAATTGTCAGCAGATTTTCCTTTGGCGGAATAGGGCAATCGTATCCTTCAGTGTAAGCACAGTAAGGATTGTAGGCTTTGTTGAAATCCAGAATTACTGTGCTGTCTTTTACATCAGAAAATTTTAAATCAAGATACCTTCCACCTCCATAGCTTTCAAAACCTGATGTTGCATCACCAAAGGGAACAAATAAATAGTCTTTGTATTTTTCATTTTGCATTAAATCTTTTTGCTGGTAGACATATAAATGCACTACAGTATCTTTTATTTTGAAAGTGAGCAATCCATATTTATAATGCTTTCTTTTTAATCCTGTTGAAGTGCCCATATTAAAACCTTTGTTGTCAATTATTCTTTCAAAAGAAGCTTTGACACGGTAATTTTCATCAACGTCATAAAATTGAATATACTTCTTATCAGCTTTGCCGACTACTTCATGTTTGGCAACATAATTTGCCTGGAAGGCAAGAAGAGAATCTTTATAAGTTTTATCCTGCGCAATTGTACTTTGAGATAACAAGACAAAGATTACAGAAAAGAAACTGGGAATTTTAATTTTACGCGATTGTGCAATCATTCACTAAAAGTAAAAAACTTTATCAGCAAAATCATACTCTTTTATAAAAGCTTTTTTAATTTTTTATTATTTTAAACTCAACTCTCCTGTTCAATTGTCTTCCCGCATCAGTTTCATTAGTGGCAACGGGTTTCGTTTCACCATACCCGTGAGAGGTTATCCGGCTTTGCAAAATTCCCTGCGAAACGATATAATCCATAACTGATTTCGCTCTTTTATCACTTAAATTAAAATTGTATTCATCACTTCCCCTGCTGTCAGTATGGGCACTCATTTCTATTTCTATGCCGGGGTTTTCATTCAGCAATTTTACCACCCTGTTTAATTCTATAAACGATTCGGGCCGCAAATCCCATTTATCAAAATCAAAAAATACATTGTTCAATCTTACCACCGCGCCTATTTCTATCGGCACCAAATACAAATCTTTATGAATTTCTTTATAGCCCGCTTTAATTAATGAATCAAGATTCAGGTTTTCAGATATCGCGAAGAAGTGATCTGCACTGGCTCTTATGCTGTAATTTTTATTATACGGCAGTACAATTTTAAACGCTCCGTCTTGTGGATTAGAGATGCCATTACCCGCAGACACACCATCAGGCAGCGTTTCATAAACCAACGAAGCACTAAGAGGCTCCTTCGTCTTTTCATTATATACATTGCCGCTTACCAACACAACCGGATCTGGCTTTTCTTTTTCCAGCAACTTCACACGTACTATATCGCTTGCGCCATAAGAATCCAAGCCAGTAGTGAGATAGGCATATTCGCCCCCTGCATCCATCGTAAAAAATGCATCCCATTCCGGCGTATTTATAGGACTTCCAAGATTGACAGGGTCGCTCCATTTCTGCCATGTTTTATCAAGGCGTTTAGACATCCAGATATCATTATCACCCAATCCATCGGGGCGATCACTACTAAAATATAAAGTAACACCATCAGGTGCGAGATAAGGAGTCATCTCGTTATAATTTTTCAGATTTATTTTTTTGCCCAAGCTTTTTGGCTCCGACCATGTATCATCTTTTTGCAAAAAACATGCATATAAATCATTGTTACCACTTCCTTCCACTTCCGACATGTAAAGCAAAAGCGTTTGCCCGTCACTCGCCATAGTTGCACCGTATTGACGGCCGCGATCGTACTTATCGTAATTTTTAATTTTAAGCATATCGGGCTTGCTCCAGGTTCCATACTTTGTGAGATAACATAGACTCACACCATTACCAAAATAATCTCCATCTATAAATGCATTCCTTATCAGTATCCTGTTGTTGTCAGGAGAAATCCAAAACACCGCGTTATATTCTTCGGTATTAAGCGGCTTTCCCAAATGTACTGCCTCGCTCCATTTGCCCGAACTATCTCTTTCAGAAAACCATATATCCTGCGAATTGGGAACTGAATTAAATTTTGTGTTGTAAGGGTCACTCTGGCGAATAAAGAATAATAAATTTCCATCAGCGGAAATCGTAGGCCTTAATTCAGCTAATGACGTATTAACAAGAGGTCCAAGATTTTCAATTTTAAGAATTGTTTCAGGGGTGATAACATTGTCTTTTTGAGGAATAAGCTTTGCCGTTGTATCACTGAATGGCTGTGCATTTACAAGGTGAACACATGAAGCAATAAGTATAAAGAGTAGCTGTTTTTTCAAAATACAGGATTTTGGTTATCCTAATAACGCTAAAGAGAGCAGAAATAATATGAATTTTGGAGCCAATTTTATCTTTTATTACTGTCCTTTGATTCTTACAATCATTTCTTTCAAAAAATTTCCAATTAAAATATTTTGAATAGGTTGTGATTTTTTTTACCCTCCTGCGTATAATATACAAAGAACATTAAAGGCAGACGCTGATGCAAAAAGAAAAAGATGACTTTCTTCATTTAATTAACGAAAACAAAGGAATAATTATTAAAATATGCAACTCGTATTGCAGTAACAAAACTGACAGGGAAGATCTTGCACAGGAAATTATTTATACTATTTGGAAGGGAAGTAAAACTTTTAACCCGGATTTTAAATTTTCTACATGGATGTACCGCGTCGCGTTGAATGTTGCCATTTCATTTTACAGGGCAAACAAAAAATTACAAAATAATATTTCACTTGATGAAACGGAAGTGGAGATCGAGGACAAAGTATTGAACTCTTCATCAGAAGAAAATCTACATCTTTTGCAAAAGCAAATTGCTGGCTTAAAAGAACTCGACAAGGCCTTAGTAATTCTATATTTTGAAGAAAAGAGTTACAAAGAAATAGCTGATATAGTGGGCATCTCAGAAACAAACGTTGCTACTAAATTAAGCAGGATAAAAGAAAAATTAAAAAACGAAATAACAAAATTTAAAAAATAAAATTATGGAAGATATTGAATTAAAAAACATTTGGAAAGTATACGATCAAAAAATTGAAGAAGCAAAAATATTGAACCTTCAATCGTGGGTAGTAAACTTAAAAACGTTTGAATATTTGCAAACACATAAAGCACAATCAAAGCTTAGATCTTTGGCCAATTTTAAAATATGGGCGATCGTAGCAGGAATAGTATGGTTGCTTTTCCTGGGAGTATTGGCTTATGGCAATCACTTTCAAAATGTATACTTTACTTCTTCAGTGATTGCAATACTATTTTTTACTATTATCGCAGTGGCGGTTTATATAAAACAAGTTGTGCTTATCAACCAAATAAATTATAGTGAAAGTGTTGTAAACACTCAGCAAAATTTAACGGAATTGCAGGCATCTACTATAAATGTTGCCAGGGTATTATTTCTACAAACGCCTTTTTATACTACATTTTTTTGGAGCACGAAATGGATAACCTCCGATATTAAATTTTGGCTAATTGCATTTCCGGTTACTTTGTTTTTTACCTTTCTCGCTATTTGGTTATACCGGAGTATTTCATTTAAAAATGCAAATAAAAAATGGTTTAAAATTTTAATGGGCAAAAAAGAATGGGAATCAATTGTAATTGCAAAAGAGTATTTGAATGAAATAGAGGAATTTAAAAAGGGATAAAATATTTTATCCCTTTAAATATATTTTAGTCTTCTTAAAAAATAATAGTAAGAAATATTTTAAAAACTCTGACTTATCCTAATCCCAGGTGTTACGGCTTTAAAAAAATTATTGAAATAGATCGATGGCTCAATACTGGTTTTTGCTAATTGTATTTTACCTGCACCCAATCGAAAAGTATTTTTATCAAAATAATCTCCATTCCTGTTAATAAGATACCCTAAAGAAAATACGGCACTGAATGAAAATTCTTTTCTTGGATCATAATCTTTTGTACCTCCCTGTGCATAAGTAAGTGTGAGAAAATCGTTCCTGTAAGTGCGTAACTTATTCTGGTTGTCTTTAGCAAATATATAATGAGGCTCCCACAATAATCCGGGTTCCCATTTATAATTTCTGTCCCGTGAAGATAAAGTAAGCCTTATACCAAGACTGAAGGAAGGGACAAAATAATTTTTATAATTCTGTACATTTATTGTTATATATCCTGTTATGTAATCTCCGGTTCCACTAGAGGTTTCGCCCTCGGGTTTGTCAGCGGTTATCGTTTTATCTTTTTTAAGGTAGTGGTAGCCGGTACCTAATACAGTTGGCCACTTTCCCTTAAAATCATTTTGGATTGAGTTGATTTTTTCTGTTAAGGTTCCATGCATATAACCGGCTAATTCATTTATATTGTTGAGATAAAAAGTAAGATGATAATAACGGGGATGCGTAAGGCTTATTTTTTGTTTGGCCTTTGGCGGATTAAGAATAATTCCAATAATATTAATTGTATCCTGTTCAGTCCTTAATGAAGCAAGATCCCCGTTATTTACCAGGAATGCTGCGCCTTTCGGCTGAAATTGCTGAAGCCTTATTTTCTTTCTCCCCTGCGCATCGGTAATATAATCTATCCGTTTTGATGTAAGCGGATCAGCAATTGAATCTTTTAAAGGAGTAATATCATCTACAAATATTTGCAGCAGCGAATCAATATCAGCAATCTTTTGCAGGTCAGTTATATCAGTCAGCTCAATTTCAAGCTTGTTTCCTTTTTCAAGATTAATATAAAATCTTCTGCTGATAATTATGTTTTCTGGAACTTCAAATGCCTTATCCGACTTATCTTTCGTTTGAGCACAAAGATTTGGAAGGATGCTTATTAAAAGCATCAATACGCTAATTGTTTTTTTCATGTTTTTAGTTTTGCGGAGAGAGATTAATTTTAAAAATATTATCAGGAGAATAATTTTTTCGAATAGAAGTATTGGAAGAAGCATCCCTGTTATTAAGCCTTACAAAAAAATGGCGGTCATTATTATGTGAAACACTTATTTCTTCTTCAAAAGAATTATCCAATTCATTGATATGAATTACCGGTAATTTTTTCTTTGCAGAAATTATTGCTGTGGCTAAAATATTATCCGCCGGTTGTAATACACTGTCTGAAGATTGTGCTATTGCATCATGCGCACTAGCGGTGTCGGGTACATGAATAAAATTTTTAACATTAGCAGAAATTGCTGAATGATTTATTTTATCTTTTTTATTTTCAAAGGTTATTGTTTTATTTGTTTCCAATAAAGCCGGATTTATACCCTCACCTGAATCTTTTTTAGCAGCCGGGGAAGGAGAACTTGTTGGCTTATCGGGTTGTTTTAGTACTGTCAGGTTTTTTGGAAGGTGATGATCTTCTTTAATTAAATTTAATAAGGAAATCATCAATACAACTAATACAGAGGCTGCTGCAACCCAATACCATGTAGCTTTTCTATTACTTTTTCCCCCTTTCAGCTTTTCATGAAGCTTTTCCCACGAAGCATTCTTGTCAAGGATCGCTTCACCGGGTAAACTTTCCAATTCATCGAGCTTGCTTCTCCAGTTGCTTGTGTTATTTTGATTTTCGCTTGACATATTCAATTCCTTTTGTTAACAACATTTTTTGCAATAAATTTTTCGCCTTAAACAATTGTGACTTGGATGTGCTTTCTGAAATGCCAAGCAGAATTGCGATTTCATTATGCTTCATTCCCTCTATTTCGTACAAATTAAAAACCGTGCGGTAACCAACAGGAAGCAGAACAATGAGATTAAAAATTTCTGAGGCTGATAAATTATTAAGCGCCTCCTCTTCCAGCGGAACATCTTCAACAGCAGTGTCAGATATAATCGTGAATACATTTTTTTTTCGCAGGAACATAAGACATTCATTAATCATTATTCTTTTCATCCAGCTGAACAGCGCAGCATCTCCCTGGTAGGTGAAAGACGATAAACTTTTAAAGAACTTATAAAAACCATCCAGCATTATTTCTTCAGCGTCTTCGGTATTTTTTACATAGCGTCTGCAGATGATTAGTAGTTTACCCGACATTTCATCAAAGAGACATTTCTGTGCCGCATTACTCCCCTGTTTCGCTTCTTTAATTAGATCAGATAAGTTCATAAAAAATCAAACATGCAAGTGATGGTTTATAAAAATATAAATGCAGTTCTGCTGTAAACGGTTGCCCGGGTTATAAAAAATATCTTCCGGCTAAATTTATTTTGTTTTCTTAAAATCCAAATCCTGGAAATCAAAACTAAAATCGGTTAAGGGTGAAATGGGTTTCATTTTCATTCCCGAAGGCTTGCCTTCACTATCTAAATCGAACATTACATATGCATCTGCGTCCATGCTTCTTTCTTTCCACTTTACGATAAATGTATTCCCTTTGTAAGGAAGCATTTCTCCATTTAATAAAAAAGATCTTTTTGATTGAAACCACATTTTGCCATTATTCACTGATACTACCACATCACCAAACCATTTATCAGTATATGTGCCGGTGAATAAACTTGTATCAGCTTTTAAATTATTTTTTTGCTGTGCTTCTATGTCTTTCCAAACCTTAGCAAGAATTTCTTTTTCATTTGCTTCCGCTGCAATTACTCGATCATGATTCAGCTTAACCCAATCACGACCCTTTATTCCGAAATAACTGTCTTTAATTGTGTTTGTAATTGCCGTAAATGCTGCGCCTGATTGCTGGTTGGTAAATACAATTATTCCAAGCTTTAATTCCGGAATAAGCGTTACCTGCGTAACAATACCTGCGAGGCCCCCAGTGTGCGTGCATTGCTTGTATCCATGTACATCACTTAAAAACCAACCAAGGCCATAGCTTGCAAAGTGAGTGTTATAAGGTGTTTCACCTCTTACAGGAATAATAGTTTGTGGCGTCCACATGTCTTCATGCACGTCTTCGCTGAATAATTTTTTCCCATCATCATATTTTCCATTGTTCATTTGCATGATTATCCATTTGCACATGTCAGTAAGATTTGAATAAATGCCTCCTGCAGCATCTGCTGATTCATTCCAATCGCGGCGAATAACTTTTACCACTCCATCTACCGGTGCGTGGGGATCTATAACGTTAGATTTATTTTTCAATAATTTAAAAGAAGGTGCACTGCTGGTCATGTTCATCGGATCTAAAATTCTTTTTTGAATAAAATCTTCCCAGCTCATTCCTGAAACCCTTGCAATTACTTCACCCGCTACCATGTAAAGATTATTATCATAATCAAATTTTGTTCTGAAAGATGACGCTTGCTTTAAATAACGCAGATTATGAATCATATCCTTTTTTGTAAAATCGCTTGAGTCCGGCCAAAACATAAGATCGCCGGCACCAAGGCCAAGGCCGCTGCGATGTGTAAGTAAATCTCTTATAGTAAACTCTTCGGTTACGTAGGCATTGTACATTTTGAATTCCGGAATGTAATCTGTTACCTTATCATCCCATTTTATTTTGCCATCATCAACCAACATTCCCAAAGCCGCTACTGTAAAAGCTTTTGAGTTGGAAGCAATTCCGAATAAAGTATTTTCATCAACTTTTTGCTTCGTGTTTAGCGAGCGCACTCCATATCCTTTTGCATGAATAACCTTGCCATCTTTTACAACGGCAACTGCAATACCCGGCACGTCAAAAGTTTTTAGTGTAAGCTCCGTTAGTGAATCAATTTGTGCATCAGTAATTACCTGCGACTTTACATTAAATGATGCTGCAAGCAGAAGGAATATTATTAATTTTTTCATCGTGAGAAAGTTTATTGAGAATAATTTTATTAAACATGAATGTATAAAATGATCCTCAAATAAACATAACCGATTTTAAAGGTGTAAAAAAATTACTTTATTTTTTCAAAAGGGTAATGCCCTTTAATGTGCAGGTTTAAATACGCTCCTTTACTTTCCGATGACTTCATAGTTTTATATATTTCTTCAGGAACATTTTTATAGTCGTAAACCATGCCTGAAACAAAAATTATTCTTAATGT
>JBEPVC010000054.1:0-9975 GCA_041691235.1 Chitinophagaceae bacterium | reverse complement strand
AAAAATGGAGATTTTCTTGTTATTATAAAAAATTTAAAAGACGCATTTGCCGAAGCAAAAAAATACCACAAGGATAAATCAACACTTTCCGACGGGGAAGCTATGGTATACAGAGGTACATTGGCCGGTTTCTGGAAACCTTTGTACATAGCGGAACGAGCATTAAAGTAACTGGTAACTACAGCCACAATATTTAAAAAATATAAAAATAAAGATCATGATATTTGATATTAATGAAGTTCTTGCACAAATGCTGGGTGCAATTAAAACAACTGTAAAAGATAATTGGAGCAATGTAAAAGATACAGCAAACAGTTTTTTACAAGATCGGAAGCTAAGGCTGGAGTTGCTTGCAAGCTTAAGATTACAAAAACAAATAAGCCAGGAGTTCTTTCTGCTGAGGCTCAATGATGAAAAAAAGATTCTCGAATCTGAATTGCATGCTGTTGCTATTATTACAAAAGCTATTGCTCAAAAAGCAGCCAACGCTGCAATTGATATTCTCCAGGGTGCAGTAACAAAGGCTTTGGGGCTATAAATTTTTTTCATGATTTTTTTGGTAAAATCTTGAGTAGTTTTATTGCCTGTATGAAAAAATTTGTTCCTTCCGTTTGCTTCTTCCAATTCATTTTCCTTTTTGTTTCCTGCCAAAACTATGGTAACAATCAATCTACAGGAAAGTATTATAACATTCGCGGAATAAAAATGTATTGCGAAATTTACGGAACCGGTAAGCCGCTATTGATGATACATGGAAACGGTGGCAGTATTAAAAGCTTTGAAAATAACATTCCTTTTTTTTCTAAAAAATATAAAGTAATTGTTGCCGACAGTCGTGCGCAAGGCAAATCTAAAGATGAGGGAGATTCGTTAAGTTTTGAAATGATGGCCGATGATGAGGCTGTGTTGCTAGATTCTCTGCACATTGACGCAGCTTATGTAATTGGCTGGAGCGATGGCGGAATTAATGCACTGTTGCTGGCAATGCGGCATCCTGAAAAAGTTATAAAGCTCGCATCAACAGGTGCTAATTTATGGCCAGATTCTACTGCAATTATTCCTTCGGCCTGGAAAGACGAATATGTAACATATAATTCTTCAAAAGATAAAAAGCTGACAACTGCAGCGGAAAAAAATGATTGGAAAATATTTTTGCTAGATTGGTTTCAACCAAATATTTCTCTATCTGCTTTGCAGAAAATTAAGTGCCCGTCATTAATAATTGGCGGCGATCATGATGTAATAACTATTGAACATACTACTTTAATTTATCAGAACATTCCCAGCGCTTATTTGTGGATTGTTCCGAATTCAGGTCACGGCACTTTAGTTGAGCATAAAGATGAATTCAATACTAAAGTAGACCAGTTTTTTTCTACTCCATTTCATAAATGGTAATATATTTAATATTTTATTTTAAAGATGTAATATGAGAAATTTCATTGTTTTTATTTTCCTGTTTTGTAACATTTCGTTGCTACATGCGCAAAAGCCTGAAGCAAGCTTCGCGGATAGCGGAACATTTCTGCTGCATAAGTTTGAACAAAATATCGGCAAGGAAAAATATACCGTCTCAAAGAGCGACGGCAATACTTTTTACAATGTAAATTTCAAGTTTGTTGATCGCGGTTCCCCGGTTCCTTTAAAAGCGATATTTAAATTGAATGCTGCAATGGAGCCAACAGGGTTATACTTAAAAGGAAACACCTCAAGATTATCTAGTATTAATGATTCAATTGTAATAAACCAAAAAACAGCACGAATAAAAGTTGATGACTCCGTTTATAATAGCTCCCTGAAAGATTTTAGCTTTCCTATTGCAGGATATTCTCCTGGTACAGTACAGATGATGCTTGTGAAATATTGGAAAAAAAATCATCAGCCAAAAAACATTCATACTCTTCCTTCAGGAAATGTGCAGATAAAAAAGGATGGGAACGATAGCTTAAAATTTAATAATAAAACTTTGGTTCTTGAGCGCTATGTTATCAACGGCCTTGTTTGGGGAAATGAATTATTATGGACAGATAGCAAGGGCCAGCTTTATTGCCTCATCACTAACGATGCAGAAGGCGATAAGCTGGAAATGATGCTTGAGCCTTATGAATCTCTGTTACCTGAATTGATCAGCAGAGCTGCTACGTACGGTATGCGTCTATTCACGGCCGGTAGTAAACCTGTTGAAAAACATAAAATGATTGCAATATCCGGTGGCACGTTAATAGATGTTGTAAACAATACATCAATTGCCAATTCTGTTGTATTAATAGAAAATGGGAACATTAAACAAACGGGAACAAAAAATAATGTTGTTATTCCTGCTGACGCCTTTATAATTCATGCTGATGGAAAAACTATACTTCCGGGATTATGGGATATGCATTCCCATTTCGAGCAGGCAGAATGGGGGCCTGCTTATCTCGCTGCAGGCGTTACCACCGTTCGGGATTGCGGCAATGAGTTTGGTTATATCAATGCAATTCAAAAAGCAATCGATGACGGAAAAGGCATCGGGCCGCATATTTTAAAAGCGGGCATTATCGATGGCAAGGGCCCGATGGCGCTTGGCATTATACAAGCGGATAACGCTGAAGAAGCAATACAAGCAGTGGACCGATATAAAAATAATGGCTTTGTACAAATAAAAATATATAGTTCAGTTAAGCCTGCAATTGTAAAAGTGATATGTACTGAGGCACATCGTTTAGGCTTGACCGTTACAGGGCATATACCCAATGGCATGACTTTACAGCAAGGCGTAGATTCCGGCATGGACCAGGTAAATCATGTGCAATATGTTTATTCAATTATGAAAAGAAATAAGGAAACGCGAGCGGTTGATTTTTCTGATTCAATGAGTATAAATGCGCTCGATTTTATAAAAGAACATAACGTTGTAATTGATCCGACACTTGGTGTTTTCGAGTTGGCTTTACGATCTTTAAAAGACAGCATTACCAATATTGAACCGGCATTTGCGTCTATACCTCAACCATTACAGGCATTATTTATTAATACCGGCGAGCCCCCGGAAGTTGCCGAAAAATTAAAAATATTAAATACAGATTTTCTTGAAATTGTAAAACGGATGCATGACAAGGGAATTACAATAGTTGCCGGAACGGATATGGGTTTTCCCGGATGGAGTGTTGACCGCGAGCTCGAATTATACGTCCAGGCCGGTTTAACTCCGATGGAAGCCTTGCAATCAGCAACAATAGTTCCGGCAAAAGTTATGGGATTGGAAAAGGTTAGCGGTTCTGTCGAGGCAGGCAAAAGAGCAGATATTATTATCGTAGATGGCGACCCTTTACAAAACATTCGCACCACAAGAAATGTAAAAACAGTAATTAAAGATGGGAACATTTACGACCCTGTTGCATTACATCATCTTGTTGGCTTCAAATAAAAAATTCCGAAGTTTTTATTGTCCCTGTTTTTCTGAAGGCCTTATATCCGCATCAGATTCTTTTTCATACACCAATATCCTAACACTCCAGTCAGACATATTGTAGTTAAGTGCAACTTCTATCTTAAGTTTCTTCAGGTATTTTTCGTTTACATCCGGCTCAAGAATGCTCGAAGCAAAACCTCGTCCTTCATCAGGAGTATCGTAAACCCCTTTAAACTTCCATACTTTATTATCGTGCATAGCGAAATTCACATTATTAAGCTCATGATAAATTTGTTTGTACCTGGCCACGGCTGTTTCATAATCTTCGGTGTTTAGCATAGTTGCCTGCCAGCTATAAACATTTTGTATGCTTTTAATTTGAATAATGGTGCTCTCCAAAGCTCCTTGTGGCTTCACTTTACTGCTGTACTCAATTGTGCTTTCAGTTTCTGAAATCTTTTCTCCCTTAATATTGAAAAAATGATCATAATAATCCCTGGCAACTTTTTCAATGTCAGCCTTTATTGTCGTGGGAATTTTTAACGGAGGAAGTTTGTGCTGTGCAGTAGCAGTTAGTGTAGTGATTAGCAAAATCAGTAAGCATAATTTTTTCATAAAGAGTATTTGGTTTTGTCCCGGGATAGATTTTGGGTGCGATAATAAGAGAATTATTTTATTCTACATCAGTATAACTAATTCACACGTGTTAATATCTGCCTGGTTTTAAAAAATTAGATTGGTTGAAAGTCAACAACTTTACCTGCTCTTTGTTATAGAATTGAGAGCATGTAATGCCAGGGGCAAAATTGCACTTACCAATATTTTTATTTATATTGATTAAAACTTATAATCATGAAAAATCTACTTTTGTGTTTTATAGTATTAGCAGCTATGAGCTGCAACAGCTCCAAAGGAAAGCCAAACATGCCGGGTGCATATTTAATGCAATCTCAAACGGTTAACGATGGTAAAAAAGATACCAGGTACACCAGCCTTCAGCAGTTAAAAATTTATACAGACAACCTTATGATGTATACCCAGGTTAATCCTGCCGATTCGGTTTCGGCATTTGGTGTGGCCGGTTATACCTCCACAGACTCAGGAACTGTTGTTGAGGATGTAATTTATTCTGCACGGGACACCTCGGTAGGTTCACTTCCGGCAAGTTATAATCTCGAAATTCAAAAAAATCCTGACGGATACACACAAGTGATTCCGCAAATTCCGATGCAGGGCCAAAATATGAAACTTACTGAAGAGTATAAATCGGTTGGAACGCAAACAAAAGCTCCTCTCGATGGCGTATGGAGAGAAACCAAATCTTTTAATGTGAAAGGGGCAGATACTACTTTAAATCACCGAACTCAATACAAGGCATTTTATGCCGGCTATTTTATGTTCGGAGGTACAGTGATAGATACTGCTTCAAAAACTAAAACCGGTATTGGATTTGGCACTTTTGAAATGGATGGCGATAATAAAATAAAAGAAACTGATCTCAATTCTACCTATTCAATAATTGCAGGCAATTCATTCAATGTTGATGTTGAAATGAATGGAACGGATAATTATAAACAAACAATAACAGATAGTACCGGTTCAAAAAGCGTAGAATTTTATGAGCGTGTGAAAAAATAGTTTTTTCAAAAAGCTATTTCTGAATTACATCTTTTTCCAAAATCAGAAACTCCAATGGAGTTACTGAGATCTCAAATTTTTGCAATTCTTCAGGGAACAGTTTTCTTTTGCCTGTGTCTTTATATCCATGCCGTTGATACCATTCAATCAATTCTCGCCTGAGAGAAATGACAGACATTTCAATTTTATCACATTCTAATTGCTCAGCATATTGTTCAGCTGCCTTCAACAACTTTTTACCAACACCTTTTCCCTGCAGTTCGGGGGAAACGGTAAGCATACCTAAGTATAACGCGTTGACGCGTTTTTCTAATAACATGCAGGCGATTATTTTTTTATCCTCAGCGTATTTTAAAATAAAAGCATCTTTACGAAAAATATTTTTTCTTAATTCTTCTTCGTCTATCCTTGTTCCTGTTAAAAGGTCTGCCTCAGTTGTCCATCCGCGCCTGGAGCCTTCACCCCGGTAGGCCGAATTTATAAGTGCACTCAGTTCGGGCACGTCTGTCATTGTTGCTTTAGAAATATCAGCCATAACTTTGTAAATAGTAAAAATAATTTTTTTATATACGCAACCTATGTTTTGCTCCGCAATCTTTTTTCATCATTAAAATCTCACCCGGGAAAACCATCTACCAATTTTTATTTTTATTAACCTCATTTATTTTATTTTTAAGTAACGGAAAACAACCAAATGAAAACAATTCTTCTTTTCGCAGGATTATTTTTTTGCTTGATATGCAAAGCCCAGCGATTCTATGAATACCAGGATACGCGTAAAAAAAATGAATCCTTCAAAAAAATTCCCCCTGGAAATATCCGTAATGATTTGTCAACATTCACCTTGTCAGGTATTGATGAAGCAGTAGGAAAGGAAGAGCCGGGCAAAATTTCTTACAAAACATTTGGCTCAGATTTCATGACGTTTGAAGGAGATGGAGTTAACGCAAAAATTACACTTGCGCCTTTTAACCCGGCTAAGCATAAGCTGGATTACGATGAAAAATATTTAATAAGAATAGACCGCAAACCATATTACGGAGGATATAGCGTTATACCTAAAACGTATATAAGCAATATCGTGATCACGATTGATAATGATACTGTGGCTATTCCGGCAATTGCCTATGCTGACCTGTATAATTTAAACCTAACGTACACGGATAAGGGCTCTTTAAAAACCAGGAATGGCATTTACAAATCAAAAGACGGCCATTGGGTTTATCTCTATATCTTTTGCAAAGATGCAACCGGAAGCTATGAAGTGACCTGGGTGATACAGGATAAAAAATATGTACGGCGAGTGCTTGATTATGGCTTCTTGTAATGATTTTTTCTTTTTTATTTTAACGGATGCTATAGTTTAATTCTGTCATAGTTTTGCAGAATTACAAATTAAACATGTAACACAGTTACCAATTGCTGCTCTCTGTAATCATAGTAAATTATAATGTTAAGTACTTCCTTGAGCTATGTCTTACTTCGGTAATGAAAGCAATGAAAAATATTGACGGCGAAGTTTTTGTTGTTGACAATAATTCTACCGATGGCAGTTCAGGATTTTTTCAGAATAAATTTCCTTCTGTAAATTTTATTTGGAATAACGAGAATGAGGGTTTTGCCAAGGCTAATAATAAGGGGCTAAAACAGGCAACTGGCCATTATATCCTTTTTTTAAATCCTGATACTATTGTTCCTGAAGATTGTTTTGAAAAATGCATTTCGTTTTTAAATTTAAAGAGTGATAACGCAGCACTTGGAATAAAAATGATTGATGGTTCCGGCAAATTTTTAAAAGAAAGCAAACGTGCTTTTCCTTCGCCAATAACTTCGCTATATAAAATTTCAGGGTTAAGCCGTGTGTTTCCTGAATCTCCTGTTTTTTCAAAATATCACCTGGGTCATCTTGATAAAAGTATAACTCATGAGGTGGGGGTGCTTGCAGGTGCATTTATGATGATCCCAAAAAAAATAATTGATGCCGTCGGTAGTTTTGATGAGCATTTTTTTATGTATGGCGAAGATGTTGATTTGAGTTACAGGATTCAGAAAGCCGGTTACAAAAATTATTATTTTGCAGAAAGCGCGATTATTCACTTTAAAGGTGAGAGCACAAAAAAAGGAAGCCTTAATTACGTAAAAATGTTTTACAAAGCCATGAGTGTTTTTGTAAAAAAGCACTATGGAGGTACAAGAGCAGGGGTATTTAATTTTTTAATACAATCTGCAATATTCCTCCGTGCGGTATTGGCAGCGATAGTGAGATTTTTAAAATGGATTGGCCCACCAACAATTGATGCGGGAATTATCTTGATAAGTTTTTGGATGGTAAAAATTTTTTGGAGTGCGTATGTAAAACAAGAGGTCAACTATTCACCGAACATGCTCATCATTGCTTTTCCTGCGTTTACGGTTATTTTTCTAACTGTTTCCTATTTTGCCGGGTTGTACGATAACGGTTACAAGCAATCAAGATTAAATAGTTCCACCGCAATTGCCATATTGGTATTGTTGTCGGTATATTCTTTGTTACCAGAAAGTCTTCGGTTCTCAAGAGGTATTTTACTCTTTGGGTCGTTGTTGGCCTTTGCGCTAATAACGGTTGTGCGATGGTTTTTGCTTCGCTGGGATATAATAAAAAGTGCCAAAGATGACGATGAGATAAATCAAACAATAGTAGTTGGATCAGAAAAAGATCTCCAGGAAGTACAAACAATTCTAAAAAAATCCGGAAAGCATGAAAGAGTTTTAGGAAGGATTGAGACTGAAAATGAAACCAATTCAAAAGCGGTTGGTTCATTCGATAATCTCGCAAACCTGCTGCACGTTTATCCTGTGAAAGAAATCATTTTTTGTGAGGGCACTCTTTCATTCAAAGAAATTATCAGTGCGATGTCTCTTGTGCCACGGCATTTCAGGATAAAAATATATGGAAAATGCGCGAGCGCTTTAACAGGCAGTGAGGGTAGAGACGAGACAGGAAGTTCCAATTCTGCATTTCCGTATTTTCGTTTAGCCGCCACCGTTAACCGAAGAAACAAATCGCTAATGGATGTAACAATAGCCGCTATTCTTATTCTTACGTTTCCAATTCATTTTATAATAAAGAAAAGACCGCTGAGGTTTTTTCAAAATGTCTTTAGTGTGTTATTATGCAAAAAAACCTGGGTTGGCTATGCATTGAGCAGGGAAGAACTTCCGCTGCTGAAACCTGGCGTGCTTACAACAACCGGGCTGCCTGCTGCACTAAATACACTTTCAGAAAAAAGCCTTCACACCAGCGATAGCCTTTATGCAAAAGGTTTTCATGTTTTAAATGATATAAAAATTATATGGCTTAATTATCATTTCTTATCATGATGGAAGATTAATTCAACTCTATACCAGGTTAAAGCAAAGTGTTAATTAGAAATTATAAATAATCTATTCCCGCAGGGATTTCCGAAATTTGCGGGCTAAAATCTTAGGAATGTCTTATAATAATAACAGGCCATCGCAGCGAACCACTCCAGTAGTTTTAAATTTAATTATAATAAATGCAATTGTTTTTGTGGCCCAGCTTGTATTTGACAGCACCTGGGGCCTTACCGATCTTTTAGCTCTCTATCCTTATAATAGTGGTGCTTTCAAGCCATACCAGCTTGTTACTTTCATGTTTGCTCATTCTCCTCAAAATTTTCTACATATCATTTTTAATATGTATGCCCTTTGGATATTTGGTAGTGTGCTTGAAAAGCTTTGGGGCCCGAAAAAGTTTTTAATTTTTTATTTTGCTTGCGGTGTTGCTTCCGGTGTTGCACAAATGTTTTTAGTAAATGGGGGCGGAGCCATAGGAGCTTCCGGTGCCATCATGGGATTACTTGCGGGCTTTGCTTACACATTTCCCAATACCCAGTTTTATATTTTGCCAATTCCTTTTCCGATTAAGGCCAAATATCTTGCAGCTATTTACGCAGCCATTGATTTATTTGGAGGCTTCTCCGGCGGAGACGATGTTGCCCACTTTGCTCATTTAGGAGGATTGATTATGGGTTTTATACTTGTTATTATCTGGAATAAAACCGATAAGAAAAGGTTTTATTAAATTTTTATCTCCCTTATTTAACTCGAAGGAATTTGGTAATTTTATATGCCCTAAGAAATGGGTAAGTAATGGGAGAGTCAGAAAGATATACAGACAGGCGATTTAAAAAAATAACCATTGGCGAAGATAATAATGCCCTTATTGCACTTATCAGTATTAATGGGGTAGGATTTCTTATTCTTGGCCTTATACACATTATTTATTTCCTGACAGAAACACCAACCGCTTCTTTTACTTCTGAAATTCTTCCCTGGTTTGTTCTTCCGGCAAAGCTTGAAAGTCTTGCAAGGGTTCCCTGGACGTTTTTAAGTTATATGTTTGTTCACACAAGCATCATTAACGTTCTCACAAACATGCTTTGGCTTTGGGTGTTCGGTTCCGTTTTACAGGACATGGCTGGCAATAAAAAATTAATTCCTATTTATTTATATGGTGGCTTGACCGGTGCTATTGTTTTTATTGCTTCTAATTATGCCATTCCTCAGTTGAGACCTTTTATTAGCGTATACGCATTGGAGGGAGCAAATGCTTCTATAATGGCTGTAGCTATTGCAACCACGGCCTTAGCTCCTGACTATCGTTTTTTCAGAATGTTGAATGGCGGAATACCTATTTGGGTACTTACTATTTTATATGTAATTATTGATTTTGCTGCTATTGGTAGTGGCGGTACTTCTTTTCACCTCGCGCATTTAGCCGGAGGCTTTACGGGTTTTATGTTTATTGTAAGTCTTCGTCGTGGTTACGACGGCTCTATCTGGATGAACCGTCTTTACAATTGGTTTATGGATCTTTTCAACCCGGACAAAAAAATATTAACGCCACAAAAAACAAAAGAAAAAATATTTTATAAAACAGG
>JBEPVC010000053.1:0-9985 GCA_041691235.1 Chitinophagaceae bacterium | reverse complement strand
TCAAATCCCAGTTATTGCGAATGTTGGGTTTTGCAATAGGCACATTATCTGTATTACCTTCTATCAGTACATCGTAGTCTTTATAGTCTGTAATAATTTTTGCGATTTTTGATAAGGTAGTTCCTGCCTTATCAGAAATTTCATAGCTGCCGGATTGATAAAGCATATTATCTGACAGGGAAATATACACCACGCCTTTCAACACCTTCACATCCACATCCTGCATTTCATCTTTGCTCAGCGACCTCGTAAGGTTATTGGTAAGTAGCATATTCAGTGAATCGCTTTTGTTTTTGGAAGCTATCAGTTCCTGTATATATTTATTGGATGAATTTATTTCATCTACCAGCTTGGAAATATTTACATTACCCTGGCCGGCTGAAGTAAGGCATTTGTCTAACGCCGACTGTAGTGATTTCTCATGTTCAAGTTCTGCATTTAAACGTTCCTGCAATCCGGAAATTTGAACGGTAGCGCGGTCTAAATTGCTTTTACATTGCTCACCGTCTCGGGTAAGCTGGCTGTTGGTGTCCATTAGTTTATTATAGTTTGACTGCAGTGCATCAAACTTTTTTGTACTTACACAACTTGTAACGCACACCATTAATGTTACAAGAGTAATCAATCTAAAATTAATTTTCACGTCTATAGATTTTTGAGTTAATAGATAAAAATGTCTTACAAAATTCCAGCCAAGGTATTGATTTTAGAACAAAGGACTCCCAACGGAGAATAAATCGATTGCAATAGAAATCTTTGGACTGTTTTTACCGTGGGAATTTAAATGACTTAATTATGATAAAATAATTTTAAACCCCGCAAATAATTTAGAGTCTCAGGTACATCATTTTTGAAAAAATTTAAAAACCATTAAAAGTAAAACATGAAAAAAATTATTCTCACTCTTTTGGTTGCCATGTTTGCAGTAGGCGCCTTTGCCCAAACTACAACGCCGCAAACTGACAAAAAACAAGACATGAAAGATTTAAGAAAAGATGACAGGGACCTTCGCCATGACAAGCGCCTGAGAAACTATGAGGCAAAGCATGGTGATAAAGCGGAAGCCAAAGCTGAAACCAAAGACATAAAAGCAGACAAAAAAGACATGGCCGGTGATGTGAAGGATTTAAAAGGGGATGGTGTAAAACATCCGCTGAAGCGTGCTAACAGGCAAATCCACAGGCAAAATGCCCGCCGTCACTAAACTAAAAGTACTCTATGCGTTTTGGCCAGTTTGCCACTTTATCTTGTGGGCTTCGTGGCTGACCAACAAATAAGTGGCTTACCTGTGTGTTTGTAAAGACTGTTTGCAAAAGCAGTCTTTTTTTATGCGCATACATGCAAGTTGTTAACCTTAGACATGAAAGCGTTTAGCCGATACTGTTATCTATAACATTATGCCGGATAATTCCAGCAATTTTTTTATAACAACATGAAATAATCAATCATTTTCTTTTTCGCGTTTGCATCAGGCATGTTTCCCGACGCAGCCAACACGTTATCACTGGCATGTTGAGGATTTGCAGTAGCCGGTAATACACAGGTAACCGCAGTGTTGGAAATAATATATTTTAAAAAATATTGGCTCCAGCTTTTTATATCATACTCACCGGCCCATGGTGGCAAAGGCTTTCCAGTTACTTTGCCAAACAGGTTTCCTTCTCCAAAAGGCCTGTTGATTAATGTTGCAACCCCAAGATTTGTTGCAGCATCCAATAAACGCTTCTCTGCATTACGTTGTGTGATAGAATAATTGAATTGAACAAAATCAGGTTTTTCTGCTTTCATGATTCGCTCCAGTTCTTCATGATTATCATCCCTGTAATGCGTAATTCCGATATAGCGAATCTTTCCTTGTTCCTTCCAGCTGCGCAATGTTGTTAAATGTGTTTTCCAATCTACAAGATTATGAATCTGCATCAGGTCCATTGTTTTTCTTTTCATCCTGGCCATTGAGTTTTCCATTTGTTGTATGCCATCCTGCAGGCCTGTTGTCCATACTTTTGTAGCGTAGAAAAAATCATTTGCTTCCTCCATCTTGCCGGTTACTTCACCGATCACATTTTCTGATTTTCCGTACATAGGAGAACTATCAATTAATCTCCCTCCAGCCGAATGCAATTCTTTAAGCACTTTTTCAATAGCCGGGTATTCGCCTGTACTTACATCAAATACTTTCCAGGTGCCAAGGCCTATTACAGGAAGCTTTTCTCCGGACGATGGTATAATACGATCTATCATGGAGGCAAAATTACAATAACGTTTGTCTTTGGCGACCAACAAAAAATACACACATTTTTACTTGCAGCTTTTTAAATTTTAGTCATTAAAAGCCAGGGTTGGTTTTTATTTTATTTTGTACTTTGCTATCACAAAAAAAATTAAAAGGTGAACTATATTAAAGTAGGTGATATCGACGCAAAGGAAATTGCGCCCGGCTTTTTCGGTAAATTCATTCATTCAGACAAAATAACCCTTGCATACTGGGAAGCAAAAAAAGATGCGAAAATTCCATTGCATACACATCCGCATGAAATGATGGTAAATGTAATAGAAGGTGAGTTAGAACTAACTATCGGTGATGAAACAAGGGTGCTGACTTATGGAACTGTTGGCGTTATTCCGGGTATGGTACCGCATAAAGCAACGGCAGTAACTGATTGCAAAATAATTGATGTTTTTTATCCGGTGCGGGAAGACTATAAATAAACAGGAATTAAAGTCGTTTAAGCGTGACCGTTATTGTTTTAATGACACAGAGCTGTTTTACACTTTGCATTCATTATCCAAAACATAAATCACCCGCTCATAATATTCGTTGGCTTTTTTCGGGGAGTCTCCAATACATACCACACCAAATTTACCAAATTGAGAAAGGGCTCCCACGAGATGAAACATTACGCCTTCCTGCGCCGCTCCATCATACATCAGGGAATGAAACATGGCGATATCAAAAAGATCGTAGGGAGTTAAACCTTTGTAGCTTTCGCTGCTCACATTATCTGTAGAAAAATAAAATCTTTTGTTTCCGCTGGCGGTTAAGTATTCGCCTTTTTCTGCGTTGTACACACCATCGGTTAAAAATTGCAGCATAAAATATGGATGTGTAGTTCCTCCTTTGCGAAGATTAATTTCAATAGCGTAGTGTATCCATTCATTGTTTTGTTTTACAGAAATAAAATCAATTGCAAATCTTCCAAGCACGCCTTTTTCAGCAAGAACTTGTGCTATTTTTTTACCTTGTTGGGCAAGTGAAATATTATATTCGCTGTTTGCAGGAAAGCTTGCCCCAAGAAAGATCTGCCCATCTTCGCCGCCGAGCAGCTGATCGTGAGTGCTCAGCACATCAACGTGGTGTAAAGGATTAATAAGGCATTGTACGGAAGGTGATGTTTTTGTTCCTGCCTCAATAAACTCTTCCGTAACGCCACCCATTTCATAAATTTTTTGAAAGAATGCATTCTCACTTAAATCTTTCGCCAATATCCGCAGCTGATTCGACATACTTTCATCAATGCTTTTTTCTGTTATACCATTCGCAGAAAAATCAGGATAGGAGTATATGGCGTTGCCTTCGCCGCTAAAGCCATCATTCATTTTTATTACAGCCTTGTGCAAACCCGGCTTGTTTTTCTTAAGCGTTGCAAGAGCATGGATTACATCTTCTCTTTTTTTTAAATCTTCAAAGCCACATGGTAAACTAACACCCGCTGCTTTAAATATTTTTCTGCCTCCGGATTTTGTTCCTTCATAAAAAAGATCAGGATCAGTTCCAAACAAAGGAATTCCTATTTGTACTGCAAGTGTTTTTTCAAGGCTCGTAATATTAAAGCAGGTAAGATGTGCTGCATTGTAATCGGTAATGTTTTGCTTTATACGTTGTATAAGCCGCGGCCGTTCTAATATTTTTTTTGTTAATGGTTTGGATGATGCATCATAGCAACTAAGCATTGTCAGCCTTTCTCTTGCATGGCTTTCGGTGATGCCGGGCAACAGGTGCAGGTAATAATCAATAATTAATGTATCAACAGGAATGCTTGTTACATAAATAACTTTTGTAAGTGGCATGCGCAGGAGCATGAGCAGGCAAAGCAGTCTTTCTTCGTAATGCACATAGCCCGTAACTTTCGACAATATTTCTTCATCAAGTGAAAACGAAGGAATAATCACCACGGTTCTTGGCGCCAGCTTATCAGGAAATATATCCAGGAACTGTTGCAGAAACCTTTGCTGAA
This sequence comes from Chitinophagaceae bacterium, assembly GCA_041691235.1. Lineage (GTDB taxonomy): Bacteria > Bacteroidota > Bacteroidia > Chitinophagales > Chitinophagaceae > Ginsengibacter. The sequence continues at coordinate 5,750 of JBEPVC010000053.1, read as the reverse complement.
TATTATTGAACATAATTTTTTCTTCTGCAGAGCCGGGAGAAGGAGCATTATTGGATAGGGTAAAAGTTTTTTTAAAGGGTTCAGATGTTTTGTTCATACATAAATCTTTACCTGAAAGTTAATAATCATTTTAAAAAAAAGATGAAGATAATTCTATCCTGGCAACGCCTTACGAACAGCAGGCGCCACCACGTTTCCAAATAATTCTATTGCGTGCATCATTTGCTTATGCGGCAACGTACCTACGCTGAATTGAACCATAAACCGCGTGTTGCCAAACAACTCATGCTCATATAAAATTTTATCGATAACCTGTTGCGGACTTCCCACAAGCAATGCGCCATCTGGGCTTCGCATGAAATCAAATTGCTGACGGGTAGTAGGAGGCCATCCACGTTCACGGCCAATCTTTGTCATAACAGCAGCATACACAGGAAAAAATTCATCAGCAGCTTGCTGGCTGTCATCTGCAATATATGCATGAGAATTAATACAAAGCTGCAGGTTGTTAATATCATGACCAGCTTTCATAAGTTCAACGCGATAATATTGTGTAAGCGGTACAAACTGATCAGGCGTGCCACCAATAATTGCAATCGTTAAAGGCAATCCTAAAGTGGCCGCCCGCAATACAGAAGCAGGAGTTCCGCCTATAGCAACCCATATCGGTAATTTATCTTGTAACGGCCTGGGGTAAACGCCAAGATTTGCGATGCCAGCCCGGTGCCTGCCTTTCCAGTTAACTTTTTCTTTTTCATTAATGTCAACAAGCAGTTTTAATTTTTCATCGAACAGTGAATCGTAGTCGTCAAGATTATAGCCAAAAAGCGGGAACGACTCAATAAAAGATCCACGGCCGGCCATTATCTCGGCCCTTCCACCTGATAAAAGATCAACCATCGCAAACTGCTGAAATACCCTCACAGGATCATCAGAGCTTAATACACTAACGGCGCTGGATAATCGAATTTTTTTTGTTTTTACTGCAGCGGCTGCAAGCAGGGTAGCAGGGGAGGAGACAAGAAAATCAGGCCGGTGATGCTCGCCGATGGCAAATACATCAAGGCCCAGCTGATCTGCCAGTTCTACTTCTTCCATTAGATTTTGAATTCGCTCGTAGGCGGTTATCGTTTTGCCGGTTAACGGATCCGGTGTAAGTTCTACAAATGTGCTGATACCTAATTCCATGCTGTAAAAATAAAAAAATTATATTCAAGGCGTTTGCAGGCTTTAGCCTTTCGTTTAAACATTGCAGGCTTCAGTTTTTCAGTGAAAGACAAAGTTTTTTTCAGTACAACAACAATATTAACTCTGTATAGATAGAGTATGGATAAAGTATGAATAGTGTATGGGAAGTGTATGAAAAATAATCTACTTGGTGGCTACATAAGTATTGCGGTAAAGACAAGGATTAGCGAATGGAGTATTTAAATCCAATATTAATGTTGTGCCCGTTTCTGAATAAATATGAGAGCCCGGAATATAGAAAAAGTCTGCCGGACAATTGGAATCCATTTTTATGTTTAATATATCTCCGTTAGATTGATGGGTAATTGTATAGGTTCCTTTGCACTGAAATATCGGATCACCAACTACTGCTGTAATTTGGTAATGCCCGTCAGGTGAAAACTCCAGCACCTGGTAATTAAATGCACTGCTATCAATACAGGTATCGCAACGACAGCTTTTAGTTAATTTCCATTTACCCACAATTGCATCGTTCTGAACAGTCTGCTGTGGTTTAGATTTTGTACATGCAAAAAAATAAACAAGTACTAACAATGTTATTAAAGTACCAGGATAGCTTTTGAAAGGAGAATATGAAATTTTGCGGGGCATGAGTATTTACATGACATGCAAAGAAGGGTAAACGTTGCATTTGTATAAATAATATGAACTTGTACAAATACTAAGTTGCCAATTTTTTCATAAATCATTCTGGTCGCAAATCGCCTTAATTTTGTCGTCATCACACATTTTTATTTATTACTACTCTTAATAATTTTATTAAAAAAATAAATGAAAGCTGCATCAAATAAAAAATGGAAAACGGTTGAGGAATATATGTCTGCTTTGCCAAAAAATTCAAGAGACATTTTACAAGACTTGAGAAAGACTATTAGGCAAGTAGTACCACAGGCAGAAGAAGTAATCAGTTACAACATGCCGGCATTCAGGCTTAATGGAATACTGGTGTGGTATGCAGCTTATGAAAAGCATACGGGGCTTTATCCCACTTCTTCGCCTATAAGAATTTTCAAAGATGAACTTGCAGGTTATAAAACTTCAAAAGGTGCTATTCAATTTCCTGTTGAAAAAGCTATTCCTAAAACACTGGTGAAGAATATAGTTAAATTAAGAGTAAAACAAAACCTGGAAAAAGGAAAGAGTAAAGCAGCGAAAAAAGTAACCCAATGGAAAATTACTTTTGTTTCTTAACGGGATCGGGAATGTAACCGCTTTTTACTTCCCATAATTTATTCATGATTTTATTAAAAAAAGATTTCACCTGGCCCTGTAAAAATGGAGCAGTCGTCTGGGTTTTGCCTGCTTTTTCAAGATCTGTCATGTCAGCATCGGGCTGATAATATTTTTTCCAATAAGGAAATATATCTTCATAATAACCTGTAAGGTGTACTAAAATAGCGGTTTTATCAGGCAATATTCTAAACTCCATTCTTATTTTTTCAGGCAGGCTGCTGCGATACCAGAGTTCCACAACAAACCTGTGCCGGAAAACCTTATCAGGCTGATAACTGTTTTTTGCAGTTGCTACCACGCTATTTGCAAAGTTGATAATATTGGCTGAGTCTGTAGCAAATCCCTTTCCGGTTTGAGCGAATAAAGTTGCATTGATGAATAAGAATAAAATGAAGAATAATTTTTTCATAAAAGTTATTTAGTGTTTTGAATTGATATAAGTGTGGATTCGTCCGGAAATGCTATTCTTAAAGATAAAGTAAAACTTTGAAATTTATTTAAGATTAACCGGCACCGTTAGCTTATGCCTTTTAAGGCAGAAGCTACGATGCTAATTGTATTGCGTGTTAATTATATTACTTATCTGAAGGCTTTGTTCTATCACACTCTGATATTCAGTCATTATTTCATAAGCTACGCTTCCCAGGAGCAAATAGTTTTGCATTTCGGGCATTTGCAACACTTCTGAAAGATTATTGCGCCCATCTTTTTGCACACGCATGTTGTGAGATAAAAAAGGAAAGAGATTTGTTGTCTTAAAATTGGTAAAATAGGTTGTAGTATTTTGCAATACTTTTATTTTATTCTGGTAAAGATCCAGTATCAGGTTTTGAAGAGAGTCATTTTCAATAACATCAAACTAGCCGCTGCTTTTCAAGGCTTCAAACCTTGAATAGTTAGGAATAAAATCTGTTGTATTGGTTAAGGTATTTCCATATTTATTCAGGCTATCATAATTTACCGTTTCATTATTTATACCTGTTCTTCGCAGATAGCTCCAGGCATTCAGTAAATTAAAATAAGATGCACTATCGGATCTTAATTGTATAACATCATTATGTAAATCCTGCTTTAGGCCGATCAGGAATTTTTTCTCAACCTTCCTCTCATGCTGATTTTCACGCCATCTTTCCAGTAATAAAGAAAGTGAAATTGCAAAAACAATGATAGCAATTTCTATAAAAATTTCTATCACTCTCTCCCTTACTTTTTTATTCGGCTCGTTCCATGCTTTGTAAATAGCTTTGGTATGTTTGGCAATTTCGTGTTCCGGCATATCCTGTTTTTAGATATAAAAATAAAGGAATAAGTCAATTTTATAAGATTGAAATACTCTTTTTATCAGACAAAAAAATTATTTGCCTTTACGATCACAACCTTATTGCTTAAAGTATTTTTGATTTTACAAAATAAATATCTATGATCAGTTTAAATGAGATAAGGAAAAATAATAAGTGGTGATATTTCTTCATTATTGCATTTGAATGCCGGTCATAATATTCATCCTTCAGAAGTTGCAAAGCTTTTTGGAGGTTTACCCATCGATGTTGCCGGCTGAATAAAAAGATCTGTCATTTTTTTGCTGCTATTTCACCAATAGCTTTAACCAACTTATCAAGATCCTGCGGGCGTGTATACACATGTGGCGTTATTCGTACACAACTAATATTTTCCCAAACAATACCAACGGTGTGAATTTTATAATTGGTAAATAAAGCGGTGGCTACATCACCAGGTGTCATTCCATCAATGCTTACTCCGCAAATAGCGCATGAATATTTTGATTGCATTGATGTTTTTATTTTTACTTTAGGTATATCTTTTACTTTTTCTGCCCAGTAATTTTTTAAATATCGTATCCGCTCTTCTTTTCTTTTACTTCCGATAGCAGTTTGAAAATTGATGGCTTCGCCTATGGCCTGCTCAATGGCAAAACTCCTCGTGCCAAGGGTTTCAAACTTTCTTATATCGGCACCTTTGGGATTGTCATTGCAAACTAACGGAAGAATAGACGCAATTTTTTCTTTTTTTATAAATAGCATGCCACTGCCAACAGGCGCACTTAAAAATTTGTGCAAAGACGTTCCGAAATAATCACAACCCAGATCAGGAATTTTAAAATCAAGCAGGCCGAATGAATGTGCACCATCGCAAATAACTTCAAGATTATGACGATGAGCCATATCACAGATTTTTTTTACAGGCTGTATTTGCCCTATCCAGTTTATAATATGTGTTACATGAATAATTTTTGTTTTAGAAGTAATAGCATTTTCAAATGCACTAACAATTGCTTCATCATTTTCAACCGGAAAATCAAAGCTGATTTGTTTATAAACAATCCCGTCACGCATGGCACGCTGTTTCCATGCATTAATCATATTGGGATAATCCTGTTTGGTGCCAATAACTTCGTCGCCTGCTTTTAAATCGAGGCCATAGATGATTGTATTCAATGCCTCGGTGGCATTTCGGTTCACAGCTATTTCTTCTTTATCACATCCCGCAAGCGCTGCTAAGTTTTCACGCAAGGGCTCTCTTCCCTGGTCTAATATCTGCCACATAAAATAAGACGGGCCTTCATTTATTAATTTATTATAGCGATCCAATGCTTCCTGCACTACACGAGGCGCAGGGCTTACTCCGCCATTGTTCAGGTTGATAATATTCGGGCTTACGGTATATGCCTGTTGAATAGTAGTCCAGTAATCTTCGTCGCCGGCAACATCAGTTGGAGAGAGGTGCTGTACTTTTTTATTGGCCAACGAAATATCCTCTGCATGTAATTGATTGAAGAGGCTATTCACTGAAAAAGCGCCAGTTAGCAATCCTATTTGCTGAATAAATTCTTTGCGATTAGTCATGGTATTGAGTTGAGAAAGAAAGTTAGTGAATTTTCAGAAACAAAGATTCATATGTCTAGTATGTGTGCAATCCCTGTTAATGATTATTGCAGAAAAAGCATTCAGCGATATTTATTTCAGCAATAGCAATATTTTTTTAGAAGGCGGTGCTAATTGTAGATTTTTAAATATTCAAAAGGGAACTGCCAATGGCAAGAATCAACAGGTGCCGCAAACAGTAACTATTGGTTACGCGTACACGTTTAAAAAATAAATTACTTTTCTATAAAATAATAATTTTATCAGTGCAAGCTGGCAATACAAAATTGCGTTTAAGCCTTACTGTTATAGTTATTTCTTTATTGATCTATTATTCTTATTTTTTATGGTGAAATATTTTGCTGAGTTAACTTTATTGTAAGTTCG
>JBEPVC010000052.1:0-10055 GCA_041691235.1 Chitinophagaceae bacterium | reverse complement strand
GATAATATTTTGATGCGGTTTACAATTACCTATGTTACGGGGTATGGCATCGGATTTACATTAGCCTATTTTTTCCCCCAGTTCATAAGAACTTTTCTTGATAACCGGAATACAATGACAACATTTGTGATAGCTTACACAATTGTAATATTCAACTACATAATTTATTATACTATTTTAGAAAAGCTCTTAAACGGAAAAACGGTGGGGAAATTTATAACAGGCACGCGTGCAATAAAACTGGATGGTAATGAACTTACTTTTAAAGATGCTTTATCAAGAAGCATTTGCAGGCTTATTCCGTTTGAAGCGTTTAGCGGTTTCGGAATTCCATGGCACGATAGCCTTACGAATACTAAAGTTGTGAAAACAAGATAACCAGGACAGTTAATAATTTTACTTACGTTTTAAAAATCATGCATCATAATCTAATTGCGGCCTTAACCATTTTTCAATTTCTTCTACAGGCATATTTTTTCTTTTAGCATAATCTTCAACCTGGTCTTTTGCAATTTTACCAACACCAAAATATTTACTCTCAGGATTTGCAAAATACCAGCCGCAAACTGACGAGGCAGGATACATGGCTAATGATTCCGTCAGAATTATCCCGGCATTTTCTGTGGCGTTCAGCAGTTCAAACAATTTATATTTTTCAGTATGATCAGGACAAGCCGGGTAACCAGGTGCAGGCCTAATCCCTAAATATCTTTCTTCAATCAGTTCCTGGGTTGATAAATGTTCCTCTGTTGTATAAGCCCAATATTCCTTTCTTGTCTTTTCATGTAAGAATTCTGCAAATGCTTCTGCAAGCCTGTCTGCAAGTGCTTGTAGAATTATTTTATTGTAATCATCAAATTGTTCTTCAAACTTTTTAATATGCGATTCTATTCCATGAATTGAAACCGCGAATGCGCCAATAAAGTCATTTTCCTCGTTTACGAAATCTGCTAACGACAAATTAGGCTGTCCCACAGCTTTTTTTAATTGCTGGCGCAAAAATTCCAATTTTTCAATTTCAGTTTCATTATCATACAAGGCTACTGAATCCGGCGCTATGCGTGAAGCTTTCCAAAAACCAATTACCCCATTTGCCGTCAGCCATTTTTCATCTATAATTTTTTGAAGAAGTAACTGCGCATCATTGTAAAGCTTCGTTGCTTCTTTGCCAATTTTTCCATCCTTTAAAATCTGTGGAAATTTTCCATGCATTTCCCATGCAATAAAAAATGGCTGCCAGTCAATGTAATTGCTTATTTCAGTTAGATTGTAATCTTTAAAAACTTTTGTTCCGGTAAATTTTGGTTTAACCGGCTGAAAGTTTTTCCAATCAATTTCAAATTTATTTTTTTGCGCCTCTGAGAATGGCAGTAAAGATTTTGCGGATCTTTTGTTTCCAAAATCTTTTTTTAATTTTTCATATTCATCTTTTATCCCATTTAGAAACGTAGCTTTTGTATCCTTATTAAGCAAACTACCGGCAACGGTTACACTACGTGAAGCATCTAATACATGTACGATTCCATGTTCATACTCAGGGGCTATACGTACTGCCGTATGCATGCGGGAAGTAGTTGCACCTCCTATCATTAATGGAATTGAAAAATTTTGCCGCTTCATTTCTTTTGCTACATGTACCATCTCATCCAGCGATGGCGTTATTAGTCCGCTAAGACCGATTATAGCTACATTATTTTCTTTGGCTATTTGCAAAATTTTATCCGCGGGAACCATTACACCAAGGTCAATAACTTCATATCCATTACAACCCAAAACAACGCCAACTATATTTTTGCCAATATCATGCACATCTCCTTTTACGGTTGCCATTAATATTTTTGCGGGACCAGTGCCTTCTTCACTTTTTTTCCCGGTTGCTATATTTGAAAGTCTTCTCTCTTCTTTCTCCGCCTCAATAAAAGGGAATAACCATGCAACACTTTTCTTCATTACTCTCGCACTTTTAACAACCTGCGGTAAAAACATTTTGCCACTTCCAAACAAATCACCAACTACATTCATACCGTCCATCAAAGGACCCTCAATTACATCGAGGGGTTTTGGGTATTTAAGACGGGCCTCCTCTGTGTCTGCATCAATATAATCAGTTATCCCGTTTACTAACGCATGGCTTAAACGCTTTTCCACAGTATCATTTCTCCAGGCTTCGTCCTTTACAATTGTTTTCCCTTTTACTTTAACAGTTTCTGCAAATAATAATAATTTATCTGTTGCATCTGCATTCCGGTTTAAAATCACGTCCTCACAAAGCTGTCTTAGCTCGGTATCTATTTCTCCATAAACCTGTAATTGACCTGCATTCACAATACCCATATCCATTCCTGCCTGTATAGCATGATATAAGAAGACTGCATGCATTGCATCTCTAACGGTGTCGTTGCCACGAAATGAAAAAGAGACATTACTAACTCCGCCACTCACTTTTGTAAGGGGCATCAGTTGTTTTATTTCTCTTGTTGCTTCAATAAAGTCTACGCCATAATTATTATGTTCCTCAATACCTGTTGCTATAGCAAAAATATTCGGGTCAAATATGATGTCTTCAGGATGGTATCCTGCCTGCGTAGTTAAAATATCATAAGCACGCTTGCATATTTCTACTTTTCTTTGCTTTGTATCTGCCTGGCCTTTTTCATCAAAAGCCATTACAATTACAGATGCACCAAAACTTTTGCAAATAAAAGCCTGCTCAAGAAACTTCTCTTCTCCTTCTTTCATTGAGATGGAATTCACGATACATTTTCCCTGCACACATTTTAAACCCGCCTCTATAATGTTGAATTTCGAAGAATCAATCATTATGGGAATTTTAGCGATATCGGGTTCTGCCTGTAATAAATTCAAAAATGTAGTCATTGCTTTTTCACCATCCAATAACGCATCATCCATATTTACATCAAGAACCTGTGCACCGCTTTCAACCTGTTGGCGTGCGACTGATAATGCTTCTTCATAATTTCCTTCTCTTATTAGCCGGGCAAATTTTTTAGAACCGGTTACATTGGTACGTTCACCAATATTTACAAAATTTGTTTCAGGCCTTACAACGAGCGGCTCGAGTCCGGATAGACGCAGATAAGGTTGAATATTAATTTCAGACATTCAATATTTGTTTATTAAACAATAGTTTCTTCGGGCACCGGTAATTTTCTTGCTTCATACTTCTTTACCTGTTCAGCAATATGTTTTATGTGATCAGGTGTAGTACCGCAACACCCGCCAACAATATTTACAAAACCTTCTTTCGCCCATTCTTCAATTATGTGTGCTGTTTCATGCGGCTGTTCATCGTATTCACCAAAGGCATTTGGTAAACCTGCATTGGGGTATGCAGATGTATAACAGCTTGCAATTTCACTAAGCTCTTCAATATGTGGCCGCATTTCTTTTGCACCAAGCGCACAGTTTAAACCAACACTTAATGGATTGGCATGTGAGATAGAAATATAAAACGCTTCTAAAGTTTGCCCACTTAACGTTCTCCCGCTTGCATCGGTGATAGTTCCGCTTATCATGATTGGAAGCTCTTTCTTTTTTGTATCTCTGAAATATTTTTTTATTGCATAAATCGCAGCCTTTGCATTAAGTGTATCAAAAATAGTTTCAATTAAAAGTATATCTACTCCGCCATCAACAAGACCACTTATTTGCTCATAATATGAAGCAGCGACTTCATCAAATGTTACAGCACGATAGCCGGGATTATTTACATCAGGAGAAAGACTTAAAGTTTTATTGAGCGGGCCTATTGCACCGGCAACATACTTTTCTGTTGGCAACTTAGCGTTAGCAACAAAATCATTGACTGCATTTGTTGCACACTTTGCAGCAGCAACATTTAATTCATACGCAAGAGACTGCATTTCATAATCGGCCTGTGCAATAGACGTACTGCTGAATGTATTGGTTTCAATAATATCTGCACCTGCTTCAAGGTATTGTTTATGTATAGCTTCAATTATTTGAGGCTGTGTTATACTTAGCAAATCGTTGTTCCCTTTTACATCTTTATGCCAGTCTTTAAATCTTTCGCCCCTGTAATCTTTTTCTTCTAATTTATATCGCTGAATCATTGTTCCCATTGCTCCATCAATTATGAGAATTCTTTCATTGAGGCATTGCTGAATAGTTTTTTTCATTTTCAATAATTGAAAGTTTTAAAAAATAGTTGTGTTTCTGCTGCACATAGGTAAATGGTACAAGTGAGTGACACAACTGGGATGCCCAAAGCTGTTATTGCCCGTAACAAAAAAAATAAATTGAACTGTAAACGAAATTTGAAAATCCTGTAAAACGTACGCAGAATATTTTTTCGTTTATTAGTTCAGTTTGAAGATGGCAAAAACCAGCTACTGCATTTTACCAGGCCGAACAATAAACAAATCCGCCTGGGTGCAATGTAAAATTAAAACAAGTGAAGTAGAAAACAAAATGCTTAGCAGTCTTTGTTCTGGCAGTCTGATACCTCGGTTTCGATTTCGATAGTGCTGTGATGAATTTGATGATGCATGAGTTCATGCTTAAGTTCCTGAACTAATTTCATTTTTTCATCAAAGCTTAATGCTTCATTCACTGACACATGAGCGGTGAGTGCATTTTCGGTAGTGCTTAAAGCCCACACATGAATGTGATGTGCTTCGGTTATATTTTTTTGATTTGTAATTACATTTTTTATTTGCTGCAGATCAATATCGAGTGGAACAGCATCAACGGACAAACGAAAACTTTCTGTAAGCAAAGACCAGGTACCAATAAGAATTACAACCATAATGATTAAACCAATAGCCGGATCTACCCAAAACCACCCGGTATAAGAAATAAGAATTCCTCCGGCCACAACTCCTAACGATACCAACGCATCGCTCATCATATGCATGTAAGCGCTTCTGATGTTAAGATCATCTTTCCTGTTTTTAAAAAATAATAAAGCACTAATAATATTTACTAAAATTCCCACAGTCGCAACCAATGCAATTATATTTCCTTTTACCATTGCAGGATTTAATAAACGATGTACTGATTCAAAACCCAAAATGCCAACTGCAACTAATAAAAGAACTGCATTAAAGAGTGCTGCCAACACTGTTGTTTTTTTGAATCCATAAGTAAACTTTGCCGTTGATTTCTTTTTAGCAAGCCTGAATGCAACCAAAGACAGGATAAGGCTGGCAACATCACTTAGATTATGGCCGGCATCGGTAAGCAACGACATAGAATTATTTATAATTCCATATACAACTTCTATAATAACAAACAATAAGTTTAACCCAATACCAATCTTAAACGCAGCGTCGTTATTGCCTGTTGGTAATATTGGTGCATGGTTATGATTATGGTTATGCGACATTATTGTCTTGCTATTTTTAGCGCGAAGTTACAATAGTGATACCTGCTATTTATTATTGAGTCCAAAATGATTTGCAGTCCTTTTGCGATTATCTCTTGGGAGCTAAATCATGGAATAAATTAACTATTAATGCTGTCCATCCGGTTTGATGGCTGGCTCCGAGCCCACGTAAAGTATCGCCATGAAAATATTCATGAAATAAAACAAGCTCCTGGTTCTCTTTTCTTTTATAAAACCAATTGTATGGGCCATGTACCATTCTTTCGTCATTATCATCTTTTTCAAAAATATGAAGTACTCTCTTGGTTATGTCGATGGCAACTTCTGTAAGCGTAAGAAAAATTCCTGAGCCTTTAGGACATTCAACCTTAAAATCATCTTCATAAAAAGATCCATAAGCTTTAATGGCATTTAAAAAAAGATAGTTAACGGGCATCCATACCGGGCCGCGCCAATTAGAATTACCGCCAAACATTCCTGAAGTAGAATCGCCCGGATCATACTCTATTGAATAGGTACTGCCCCCGTAATCTAAAGTATATGGATTTTGCTGATAAAATTTTGAAAGCGCTCTTATACCACCTTTTGATAAAAACTCTGATTCGTCCAGTAATTTTTCAAGTAATTGCTGTAACCTGTCTTTATGAACAAGTGATAATAAAATACTTTCGTTGTTACTTTTTTGCTGGCTGGGTAAATATTTATTGCTTAGCTGGCGATAGTTTTTAAACCATTCCATTCGTTTTGTAAAATCAGGCAACTTCTCAAAAGCTTTTTTCTCAATAATGGAAACTGCAAATAAAGGCATCACTCCAATAACCGATCTTACCCTAAGAGGAATTGCATCAGATTTATTTAGCGATATTACATCGTAAAAAAATTTATCCTCTTCATTCCATAATCCCAATTCGTTTAAGGCTTCCGCAATAATTACAAAGTGCTCATAAAACTTTGTTCCGGTATCTTCAAATGAATTATCATGCATGGCAATTTCAAGTGCAATATCCATCATGTTAAGTGCATACATTCCCATCCAGCTTGTGCCATCAGCTTGCTCAAGCAGAGTGTCATCCGGCAGCATTACGCTGCGGTTAAAAAGACCAATGTTATCCAGCCCAAGAAATCCTCCTTCAAAAATACTGTTGCCATCTGCATCCTTTCTGTTGATCCACCAGGTAAAATTTATAATCAGTTTCTGGAAAATTTTTTTTAGAAATTCTAAATCACTTTTACCATACATTTTTTTTTCAGTCCTGTAAACTTCGAATGCTGCAAAAGCATGAACTGGCGGATTCACATCGCTAAAGTTCCATTCGTAAGCAGGCAACTGTCCTTGCGGATCCATATACCATTCCCGCATCAGCAACAAAAGCTGATGCTTTGCAAATAGGGGATCAATAATTGAAATTGAAATACAATGAAAAGCAGAGTCCCATGCAGCATACCACGGATATTCCCATTTGTCCGGCATTGAAATAATGTCCTGGTTTTTTAAATATTTCCACTTATGGTTTCGGCCCTTTAGTCTTTGCTCAGTTATTGGAGTTATGCCGTCGCTTGAATAAAGCCACCTTTCCACATCATAATGGTAGTATTGTTTGCTCCATAATAAACCGGCGAAGGCCTGGCGTTGTATATTTTTTTGATCTTCATTGCAGGACGCAGCACATACGGCTTCATAAAACTCATCCGCTTCTTTTTTTCGGTGCACGAAAATTTCTTCAAATTTTTCAGGGAAAGCATTTGCTGTTTCATTATTTGTAAGCCGCAAATAAATTGCCTGTGTTTCATTTGGTTTTATATCATAATCATAAACCGGCGAAAATTTTGTACCCTTCTTTTTTTCTTTTAGTTTTTCGTAATTGGTTCCATGAATAATAGCATCATGAAATGCATCTTTTACAAATTCGGAACTATTTGGGCAATCAAAAAGCCTTTGAAAATTTGTTTCATTTTCTGTAAATAAAACAAGGTCGGTGTCCTGGAAGTAAAGAAAATATCTGCCAAGAATTTTATGGTCTGCCTTCACGGAATTATTGTTCAAAAGTTCTATGACCGGTTTTTCCTCGTTGCCGGCATATTGCCATTTATTATAAAACCATAATGTGGGCAATACTTTAATGTCAGCATTTTCATTTCCACGATTAATGATTTCAATTTTTACAAAAATATCTTCGCTATTATTTTTTGCATATTCTACAAATACGTCAAAATATTTATTGTCGTTAAAAATTCCGGTATCTAAAATTTCATACTCAGGATCGTGTTTACTAAGACTTTTATTTTTATCGATCAGATCAAGATATGGATATTCTCCTTGCGGATATTTATACAAATACTTCATGTAATAATGCGTGGGAAGATTGTCAAGATAGTAGTACAATTCCTTTACATCTTCACCATGATTTCCTTCAGGATTACTTAATCCAAAAAGTCTCTCTTTAAGAATAGAATCCTTGCCGTTCCATAAAGTAATTGAAAAGCACAAATTTTGAAATATATCTGAAATGCCCGCAAGGCCATCTTCTCCCCACCGATATGCCCTGCTTCTTGCATGGTCGTGCGGAAAATAATTCCATGCATCACCATTTGCGCTATAGTCTTCTCGAACTGTTCCCCATTGGCGCTCACTTACATAGGGCCCCCATTTTTCTAAAGGGACTTCCTTTGTTGAATTTTCCTCCAATCTTTTATGCTCTGCCGTATTCATTTTTAATTTTTAAACAACATAAAATTAGATTTTTATACTCTCGCGAGTCGTAACTCATTTGCAGCTATGCTCATTTTACAATATTATATTCAATTATCGCCTTTTCTTTCGTTGCCTTTGTCGAATTAATGTCAACTTTTTTAGTCCACATCATTCAATTTTTTCAAGTTTTACGCGTTTTATAAATAACACCTACTTCAAGGACTTAATTAATTTATACGAAACCGCTTCTTATGAAAAATTTATTAATTCTTGCCTGCTTCGCATTTTCTGCAAACACTTTTGGTCAATCACCCATAGCAATGCCTGCAGATGCCTATACTTTCTATAATAATGCAATGCCCGTATTAAGGCCACAAATAAAAAACATTGTAATGCAAACGGCCAATGGGTTGAAGAACCAGAGGCCAAATGCTGATAGTCTAAAGAAAAAATTAAATACAAATGCCTTACTCAAAAAAATGAGTGAAAATGACATTGATGGAATTACCATATTAATAATGGTACAGGCGTCGAAAAATGCAGATTCAGATTTAAAGCAGATGGTGCTTAGCATGAATAAAAACAATGAATCCAAGGACGAAATAAATGAAACAAAGCAAATAAAATTGCAGTTGATCATGGATAGAAAAAGTGACATCTCTCAGGAAACAAATAATGTTATGAAAAAGTTTTCGGGAAGCGAGCAAAGCATCATCAACAACCTCAGGTAGATTTTTTATCACTTACCTATTGTACTGAAAAAATAACATGCCAACCATCCGTCTTTCGTTCAAGATAAACATAACGACTTAGATCGCTTTCGTTATTTGTTTTAGTTAGCGCAGTAGCAGCAATTACAATTTTTATTTGTTGTGAAGGGATATTATCAAGGTTGAAATTGTAGTAATTATTTCCAGACTCAATAATCTCTGTTATATTTTTTGAATCGTCTTTATTTATTTCAGACGTATCATTGAAATGATAAATTACATATCGGTTTACATTATTATTAATGCTATCCTGTCGAAAATAAAGGTTAACAGAATCTTTGTAAATCGAAGATTTGGTGCTATCAAAAAGAATGGCGGGACGTGATGGCTTTGTCGAATCAATCCAATTCATCGGAGGCACAATAGCTGGATATCTATAATAATTATTTCTCAGGCTATCGTTCCATCCGTTTGGATTAGAGTAGAATGTGCTGCTGCTAAAAAATATGCTACCCTGCACCTGCGGATATTCACGGAGTTTTTTTATTTGGTTTGGCAATTCATTCCTATTTTTCCACGCATAAGATTTTGATTCAGCCGTTCGATATATCCCATGCCCGATATACATTTGCCTGCCATAAGCATGTCGCGCCCACCAATCAATCAGCACTTCATAGCCAACCACTCTCTGGCCAAATTCCCAATATAATTGTGGTGCCACATAATCAATCCATTTCATTTTAAGCCATAGCAGAATATCGGCATATAAATCATCATAATTAGTTTGGCCGGCTTTGGTGTTACTGCCTTCAGGATCCTTATCAATATTGCGCCACACACCAAATGGGCTTATTCCAAATTTGCAGAATTTATTTTCTTCTTTTATCGCTTTGCTTAACATTAATATTATAGAATCAACATTGGTTCTGCGCCATGTTTCCCTATCCATTCCATTTCCATATTTTCTAAATGAAGTCGTATCAACAAATTCTTTTCCTGCAATTCGATAAGGATAAAAATAATCATCGAAATGAATAGCATCTACATTGTAACGGCTCACTACATCTCTCACTATATTGGTTACAAATTTTTGGACATCCTTATTTCCGGGATCAAAATATTTAACGCCTCCATAGTTTATAAACCATTCAGGATGCATCCTGGTAATGTGGGTTGGAGCAATAGATGATTTGTTTATATTAAAAACGGCACGGTACGGATTCATCCATGCATGAAATTCCATTCCGCGTTTATGCGTTTCCGTTATCATAAACTCAAGTGGATC